>JADYUX010000017.1 GCA_021532125.1 Arcanobacterium haemolyticum | reverse complement strand
GCCTCTTCTGGGCTGGCTGCTGTTGTGGTGGTTGGTTTGGGGTGTGGGTGTGGTGTTTGGGTGCTTGATAGTGTGTTGGATTTTTTGGGTAGCTGCTGCTGCTGTTTTTTGGTGGTGGTGGTTTTTTGCATGGCTGGCTGCTGTTGTGGTGGTTGGTTGTGTTTTTGTTTTTTGTGAGTCTGTTTTCGGGCTTTCTGCTTTGTTTTTTGTGGAGAGTTTGATCCTGGCTCAGGACGAACGCTGGCGGCGTGCTTAACACATGCAAGTCGAACGATGAAGCTGGTGCTTGCACTGGTGGATTAGTGGCGAACGGGTGAGTAATACGTGAGTAACCTGCCCTCTACTTTGGGATAAGCCTTGGAAACGGGGTCTAATACTGGATATTCCTGTCTGGTCGCATGGCTGGGTGGGGAAAGTTTTTTCGGTAGGGGATGGGCTCGCGGCCTATCAGCTTGTTGGTGGGGTGATGGCCTACCAAGGCGTCGACGGGTAGCCGGCCTGAGAGGGTGACCGGTCACACTGGGACTGAGATACGGCCCAGACTCCTACGGGAGGCAGCAGTGGGGGATATTGCACAATGGGCGCAAGCCTGATGCAGCGACGCCGCGTGGGGGATGAAGGCTTTCGGGTTGTAAACCTCTTTCGACACGGAACAAGGCTCTGCTTTTTGTGGGGTTGAGGGTACGTGTATAAGAAGCGCCGGCTAACTACGTGCCAGCAGCCGCGGTAATACGTAGGGCGCGAGCGTTGTCCGGAATTATTGGGCGTAAAGAGCTCGTAGGCGGCTTGTCGCGTCTGCTGTGAAAATGCGGGGCTTAACTCCGCACGTGCAGTGGGTACGGGCAGGCTAGAGTGCGGTAGGGGTGATTGGAATTCCTGGTGTAGCGGTGGAATGCGCAGATATCAGGAGGAACACCGATGGCGAAGGCAGGTCACTGGGCCGTTACTGACGCTGAGGAGCGAAAGCATGGGGAGCGAACAGGATTAGATACCCTGGTAGTCCATGCCGTAAACGTTGGGCACTAGGTGTGGGGGCCTTTCCTTGGTTTCTGCGCCGTAGCTAACGCATTAAGTGCCCCGCCTGGGGAGTACGGCCGCAAGGCTAAAACTCAAAGGAATTGACGGGGGCCCGCACAAGCGGCGGAGCATGCGGATTAATTCGATGCAACGCGAAGAACCTTACCAAGGCTTGACATACACCGGGATCATGCAGAGATGTGTGAGTCTTCGGACTGGTGTACAGGTGGTGCATGGTTGTCGTCAGCTCGTGTCGTGAGATGTTGGGTTAAGTCCCGCAACGAGCGCAACCCTTGTCTCGTGTTGCCAGCACTTTGGGTGGGGACTCACGGGAGACTGCCGGGGTTAACTCGGAGGAAGGTGGGGATGACGTCAAATCATCATGCCCCTTATGTCTTGGGCTTCACGCATGCTACAATGGCCGGTACAGAGGGTTGCGATACTGTGAGGTGGAGCGAATCCCTTAAAGCCGGTCTCAGTTCGGATCGGGGTCTGCAACTCGGCCCCGTGAAGTCGGAGTCGCTAGTAATCGCGGATCAGCAACGCCGCGGTGAATACGTTCTCGGGCCTTGTACACACCGCCCGTCACGTCACGAAAGTTGGCAACACCCGAAGCCCGTGGCTTAACCTTTTTGGGGGGAGCGGTCGAAGGTGGGGTTGGCGATTGGGACGAAGTCGTAACAAGGTAGCCGTACCGGAAGGTGCGGCTGGATCACCTCCTTTCTAGGGAGTTTTAGGGGCCCTGGTGTGCTGCTTGCATGGTGTGAGTGGTTGGGGTCTTGTTTGGGATGCTCTTAAAGTCCGACATGCTGTCAGGTTCTTGGGTTCTGTGCCCGTGCCGCCCTTGGCATGCAGGCTGCTGTTGTGGTTTGTGTGTGGGGTGTTGGTGTGGTGGTTGGTTTTCGTATAGTGGACGCGAGCATCTGGCTCATGAATCGTTTGGTTTGTGGGTTTGTGTTTGTAATGTGTTTTTTGTAGGTGTTTTAGGGCGTTCGGTGGATGCCTTGGTGTGAAGGGCCGATGAAGGACGTGGCAGCCTGCGATATGCCTCGGGGAGTTGGCAAGCGAGCGGTGATCCGAGGGTGTCCGAATGGGGGAACCTGGCCGGGGTTATGCCTGGTCGCACATGCTTGAATGTATAGGGTGTGTGTGGTGAGTGGGGGAAGTGAAACATCTCAGTACCCTGTGGAAGAGATATTCTGTGAGTAGTGGCGAGCGAAAGCGGAGGAGCCTAAACCGTGTGCGTGTGATAGCTGCCTGAGTGTTGCGTGTGCGGTGTTGTGGGGTTGTGTGTCGTGCCGTCAGGTGGGGTGCGTGCCAGTGATAAACCGGTGTGATAGCTGAATCTCCTGGGAAGGGGGACCGTAGTGGGTGATAGTCCCGTAGGTGAAATTGTGCCGGCTGGTGATCATGATGCCCGAGTAGCACGGGGCTCGTGGAATCTCGTGTGAATCTGCCCAGACCACTGGGTAAGGCTAAATACCCTTCATGACCGATAGTGTATGAGTACCGTGAGGGAATGGTGAAAAGTACCCCGGGAGGGGAGTGAAATAGTTCCTGAAACCGGGCGCCTACAATCCGTCAGAGCCTTCTTGGTGGGGGTGATGGCGTGCCTTTTGAAGAATGAGCCTGCGAGTTAGTGGCATGTGGCGAGGTTAACCCGTGTGGGGTAGTCGTAGCGAAAGCGAGTCTGAAGAGGGCGTGAGTCGCGTGTTCTAGACCCGAAGCGGGGTGATCTACCCATGGCCAGGGTGAAGCACGTGTAAGAGCGTGTGGAGGCCCGAACCCACCAGGGTTGAAAACCTGGGGGATGAGCTGTGGGTAGGGGTGAAAGGCCAATCAAACTCCGTGATAGCTGGTTCTCCCCGAAATGCATTTAGGTGCAGCGTCATGTGGTTCCTTGCGGAGGTAGAGCTACTGGTTGGTTGATGGGCCCTACCGGGTTACTGATGTCAGCCAAACTCCGAATGCCGTAAGGGTAGAGCATGGCAGTGAGACTGCGGGGGATAAGCTTCGTAGTCGAGAGGGAAACAGCCCAGATCGCCGGTTAAGGTCCCTAAGTGTGTGCTAAGTGGGAAAGGATGTGGGATTGCTGTGACAACCAGGAGGTTGGCTTAGAAGCAGCCATCCTTGAAAGAGTGCGTAATAGCTCACTGGTCAAGTGGTCCTGCGCCGACAATGTAGCGGGGCTTAAGCACACCACCGAAGCCACGGCTGCCCAACAGTGTTGGGCGGGGTAGGGGAGCGTCGTGTACGAGATGAAGCGGTCTGGTGATGGGTCGTGGATTGTATGCGAGTGAGAATGCAGGCATGAGTAGCGAATGACGGGTGAGAAACCCGTCCGCCGATTGACTAAGGGTTCCAGGGCTAGGTTCATCCGCCCTGGGTTAGTCGGGTCCTAAGGCGAGGCCGACAGGCGTAGTCGATGGGTAACCAGTTCATATTCTGGTACCGGTGAAAAACCGTCCATGGGCTTCCACGTGATACTAACCATCCCCGAGTCTTGTGCATGCTTTCGAGTGTGCGTGGGGCAAGGGCGTGGGACCTGAGTGTGGAAGGTCAAGCGTGTTAACAGGTGTGACGCAGAGTGGTAGCCCCGCGTGTCTTATGGCTTGGCACGTTTAAAGGCGCAGACTGTCTTCTAGGTAAATCCGGGAGGCGTGTGGTCGAGGCCTGATGGTGACCCCACTATGGTGGGGGAAGTAGGGTGATCCTGTGCTGCCGAGAAAAGCATCGACGTGAGGTTTTAGCCGCCCGTACCCGAAACCGACACAGGTAGTCAGGTAGAGAATACTGAGGCGATCGAGAGAATCGTGGTTAAGGAACTCGGCAAAATGCCCCCGTAACTTTGGGAGAAGGGGGGCCCGAGCCTTGAAGCCCCTTTGCGGGCTAGGGGTGAGGGTCGCAGAGTCCAGGGAGAAGCGACTGTTTATCAAAAACACAGGTCCGTGCGAAGCCGTAAGGCGATGTATACGGACTGACGCCTGCCCGGTGCTGGAAGGTTAAGCAGACTGGTCAGCCTCACTTTGTGGGGTGAAGCTAGGAAGTTAAGCCCCAGTAAACGGCGGTGGTAACTATAACCATCCTAAGGTAGCGAAATTCCTTGTCGGGTAAGTTCCGACCTGCACGAATGGCGTAACGACTTCTCTACTGTCTCAACCACGAACTCGGCGAAATTGCATTACGAGTAAAGATGCTCGTTACGCGCAGCAGGACGGAAAGACCCCGGGACCTTTACTATAGCTTGGTATTGGTGTTCGGTACGGCTTGTGTAGGATAGGTGGGAGACTGTGAAGCTTACACGCTAGTGTGGGTGGAGTCGCTGTTGAAATACCACTCTGGCCGTGCTGCACATCTAACCTCGGCCCGTGATCCGGGCTAGGAACAGTGCCTGGTGGGTAGTTTAACTGGGGCGGTTGCCTCCTAAAAGGTAACGGAGGCGCTCAAAGGTTCCCTCATCCTGGTCGGCAACCAGGTGTTGAGTGTAAGTGCACAAGGGAGCTTGACTGCGAGACTGACAGGTCAAGCAGGTACGAAAGTAGGAACTAGTGATCCGGCACTGGCTTGTGGAAGCGGTGTCGCTCAACGGATAAAAGGTACCCCGGGGATAACAGGCTGATCCTGCCCAAGAGTTCATATCGACGGCATGGTTTGGCACCTCGATGTCGGCTCGTCGCATCCTGGGGCTGGAGTAGGTCCCAAGGGTTGGGCTGTTCGCCCATTAAAGCGGTACGCGAGCTGGGTTCAGAACGTCGTGAGACAGTTCGGTCCCTATCCGCTGCGCGCGTAGGAGAATTGAGAAGGGCTGTCCCTAGTACGAGAGGACCGGGACGGACGAACCTCTGGTGTGCCAGTTGTTCCGCCAGGAGCATGGCTGGTTGGCTACGTTCGGAAGGGATAACCGCTGAAAGCATCTAAGCGGGAAGCCTGCTTCAAGATGAATTCTCCCTCCAACACTTCGTTGGGAGAGGCCCCCCACAGACCATGGGGTTGATAGGCCAGACGTGCAAGACCCGCAAGGGTTTGAGCTGACTGGTACTAATCGGCCGACCACCTACAACACAACCACAATCCTCGCGTCCACTCTACGAAAACAAACCCCCACACCCCTGGCACAAACAACAAGCACATGAATCCAGCCGTTGTGGCGGTGGTCATAGCGGTGGGGAAACGCCCGGACCCATCCCGAACCCGGAAGCTAAGCCCACCACACGCCGATGGTACTGCACTCGACAGGGTGTGGGAGAGTAGGACACCGCCGCCACCCACCAGTACGGGCCCGGTTCCTTCACCGAAGAAGAAACCGGGCCCAAAAAACACCCACACAGCACACAAAGAAGGAAAGCCGAAACCCCTCAACGACGAGATACCACCGGCATCC
>JADYUX010000016.1 GCA_021532125.1 Arcanobacterium haemolyticum | reverse complement strand
CGGGCCCAAAAAACACCCACACAGCACACAAAGAAGGAAAGCCGAAACCCCTCAACGACGAGATACCACCGGCATCCTTCCCTCCATTTTTCATACCTGTAACCACCACCACATCCACCAACACACAAAGCCCCTAGCGGCCAAACTAGTGCACCCAACCCCACAACACCTCAACCCACCAGCCCACATCATCATCACCCACAACACAAGGCATACCCGCCAACAACGTGAGACCCACCAGCCAACCCCTGGCGCAACCTTGTGGATGACACAAACACGCGCCCAGTACACGATAGGAAACCCCGTTAAAACACCACAAAGACGACCCGGGATACCACGCCCACACACCACGTAAAGACAACCACGGCCAGCGAGCGGGAAGCCACCCTGAAACTCGCAACCACGCTAGACCCGTACCCCACAGCCGCTCCCACAGCAAAGACGCCATAAGTCAATTCACGACGCATAAGGAAAGCGCTGTATACCGATAGTTCGGCAGTAGGAAGGTCGGTTAGCTCGGCAATAGGAAGGTCGGTTAGCTCGGCAATAGGAAGGCTGGTCAAGATCAACACTGATCAAACACAAACCTCGCGCCACGATCAGCCATAACCTACCCGCCCCGACACAAAGGACAGACCAGAACCCCGTCTAGTCTCACGTGAGGGGGTACGGGCTACTTGCCCTGACACGAAGGACAGACACCCCAATAAATAACCTCAGCCTCATCAATAACATAACCACGCGGATTCGACGCATTAAGACAAGGCTTATACCCAACCGCACACGGAACATCCTCAACACGCCCACACTCCCGGCAGACAACGTGGTGATGATTGTCGTGACGCTCGATCTCGTACATGTTTGGCAAACCAACTGGCCGAATCTCACGCAGGATCTTCTTATCGGTGAGTGCATGGACAATGTCGTACACGGCCTGAACGGACACGCTGCCGATTTGGCTGGTGATGTAATCCCGAAGTTCGTCAACGGTGACATGCCCGCGTTTTTCGATCTCAGCTAGTGCGGCAAGGCGCGGCTGGGTTGCGCGCAGACCTACTTTTCGCAATTCTGTCGCGAAATCCATGAACTCCACCATTTCTGCCATAACGTCGTCAATGCGTCTCTGCATCCGTACCGTGGATAAGAGCTTACCCGGAAATCCCCTATATTTGCGGGTTTAAAGCCCCTCAATGAATTGGGTTTTCGGTCACGTTTGTGACGTACACGCAGCTCACGTGCCCTATCTGTACGTCACGGTTGGGTAGTTGTAGGGTTCGTCCCTAAGTTACTTAGACATGTCCACGAGTGATAGCAACGCATGCCTCGCCCTCGTCGAGTTCCCACACCCATGTTGAGGTCACGACTACGGAACCACACTGGGAAGTGACAAAGCTCCACGCCAGCGCCATAGCATCCCTGCACGTACGCGGCTAATCTGTTCCTCATGGCACAACCTACTTCGGACACGTACACATCTGAGCCTGCTGCGGCGCTTCGTCCACTGTCGATTTTCGATATGTTTTCGATCGGTATCGGTCCGTCGTCGTCGCATACGGTGGGCCCGATGCGTGCGGGTCTGCATTTCGCCTCCGAGCTGGCAGGGGCCCTGTCGCACCAAGTGGCTTCGTCGCAACAGCCCGGGGCCAATGCCTCGGCAGCGCTGGGCTTTTCGGGGGGCCGGGTGACAGCGCTGAAGATTGACCTCATGGGCTCGCTTGGAGCTACTGGTCGTGGGCACGCTACCGACCGCGCTGTCTTGTTGGGATTGGCGGGGCATAAGCCGGATTCAGTACCAGCTTCGGTGGTGGTGTCGATTACTGATTCCATTGCATCGTCGGGTGTTCTGGATGTCGCGGGGGTTGGGCCGGTGCCTTTCGTCGTGGATCGGGACGTCAGTTTTCTTCCGGAGATTGTCTTGCCGTATCACGTCAACGGGGTGACGATGACAGCGTGGCACGGCGACGAGGTCGTGCTTTCCCGGACGTATTACTCAGTTGGTGGCGGATTCGTCATGCAGGAGACAGGAGATGCGTTCACTGACCCGCGGGTGATTGCGCTTGACGACGAGGGCGCGCCCGAGCACGTTGATGTCCCTTTCCCGTATTCGACGGCACGGGAGCTCTTGGATGTGTGCCGTGATAACGATATGAAGATCTGGGAGGTCGTCGAGGCCAACGAGTTGGCTGCACATTCATTGGACGAGCTTGACGCCTATATTGCGCAGGTCTGGCATGTCATGCAGGAATGCATCGAAGCGGGTTGCGAGGCTGAGGGTTTTCTTCCAGGGTGGTTGCAAGTTCGTCGTCGCGCGCATAGTTTGCGTGAGGAGTTGGAACGACGAGGTTCGAGCGTCGATCCCTTAGTGGGGATGGATTGGGTGAATCTGTATGCCCTTGCGGTGAATGAGGAAAATGCGGCTGGTCATCGTGTTGTGACTGCGCCGACGAACGGCGCGGCTGGAGTGGTTCCTGCTGTGCTCATGTACTGGTCGCAGTTCGTATGCCGTGTACGGAACGCTGGTCTCGTCGACGAGAGTGTGGAGTCGCTTCGTGATGCGTTAGCTGCGGAGGCTGAGGAGTGTGATTGTGCGCCGACGAGCGCCGAATCGCGCGAGTTCGCTGTGACGGCTGGTGTGCGTCGTTTCCTTCTTGCAGCCACGGCGATCGGTGGGCTCATCAAATCGAATGCCTCGATTGCTGGTGCAGAGGTCGGGTGCCAAGGCGAGGTTGGATCGGCGAGTGCGATGGCAGCTGCTGGTTTGGCTGAAGCCATGGGTGGTTCCCCTCTCCAGGTGGAGAATGCTGCGGAAATCGCGATGGAACATTCGCTGGGCTTGACGTGTGATCCCGTTGGCGGGCTTGTGCAGATCCCGTGTATTGAACGCAATGCCATCGCGGCAGTGAAGGCGATTAATGCGGCGCGCATGGCGCTGTGGGGCGACGGCCGCCACGTAGTTTCTCTCGACACTGTTATCGAGACGATGCGGCAGACGGGCGTCGATATGCTGTCGAAGTACAAGGAGACGTCGCAGGGCGGCCTGGCCGTGCACATCGTCGAGTGCTAGCTGCGACGACAAGAGTGATATGCCTGGGCACGTGGCGAGCCTGGGTGGCGGATGCTTGCGGTTCATGCATCCGCAAGGTTGGGGGCGACGAGCCCTTGGTGAGTGCTTGGGGCGTCTGCTTTCCTCAGACTAAAGATGCGGGCGCCCCCGCTTGATCCTGCCAGCGTCACTGCGCTCATTGGACCCGAGGTGTTTATGCCCCTCAGCTGAACTGGCCAGTTGAGCGTCACTGCGCTCATTGGACCCGAGCCCAGAGTTGTGGGTGTTTCGGGTGACGTCGGTGTGGGTGAAAGATGGCACTCTTAGCGACCGGAGGGTGTCGTGGGTGTTTCGGGTGACATAGACGTGGGTTGAGCGCTGTTCTCGCGAGTGGTCTGCTATGGCGATGGGTGTTGGCTAAGGACTGTGCCTGAAGAGTATTGCGACGGCCAAGCTACGCAAGCCAAATGCACAACCTTGGGCAGCTGCATGCCGGAGGATTGCCGCGGATGTGCGTAGGGATCGTTGCGAGGGTGGTGTTGCCCTCCTGCTGCTGAGCCCTCTTTAGGGCCGCCATAGGCGACACGCCCGGGAGAGCGACACGCCGACGCCGCAAAGTTCGTCGTCATTCCACATAACGCGATTTATCCACACCTGTGGAAAAACATGGGGAGAAAGTCCACACCTGTGGGAAAAGGTTATCCACATGATGTGGAAAAACGTGTCGAAAAAAGTGCTCATATTTTGTCGCTAGCCTGTGGCACTGTCGTCGTGGTTGGAGAAACTCCACCTGGTTTATACGAAAAAAGTTTGTGTGAACCACATGGAACCAGTGGGCAACCTAGGGGATAAGTGAGGAGGTGTGCGAGGCGCCATGCACAGCTCTATTCACTGAAATCTGCGAGGCGTCCACACGAGAAAATATCCACTGTGAGCTACTTCTAGTGACACGCCGAAACACAACACCTAGTGGTCGAACCATCCGAGCACCACTAGGTGTAGTGTCTCTGTCTGTACCGCTCATAGCGGATGAAGCACGGAATGAAACCGTCTGCTTCGGTGTTGATATGAATGAGGAGCCGTGTGTTCCCCTCATATGCGGGCAGTACTCCTGCCCGAACAACCGCGCAGACGAAACGTCAGAAGGGAGAGCTCCAATGAGCATCACTGTGTACACCAAACCCTCCTGCGTTCAGTGCAATGCGACCAAGAGGGCGCTCGGCAAGGCCGGGTTGGCATACGACGAAGTCGATCTCACCCAAGATGCCGAAGCTCTTGAGGCAGTCAAGGCGCTTGGCTACCAGCAGGCTCCTGTCGTCTTTGCGGACGGCGATCACTGGGCAGGTTTCCGCCCGGACAAGATCAAGGAGCTCGCTCAGGTCGCAGCCCTGTCAGACGCAGCCGTAACGGCGTGAGCGTAGTGGCGCGGCTTACACGTCGCGCCACTACCCGCCGAGTCTTTCAGGTTTCGAGGTTCAGAGGGAAGCAATGGCTCAGATTGTCTACTTTTCGTCGACGACGAATAACACCCATCGTTTCGTCGAGAAATTAGGTATGAAGGCGCAGCGCATCCCTTTGCGGGCGAAAGACGAACCCTTGCGGGTTGATGAGGAATACGTGTTGATTGTCCCCACGTATGGTGGGGGAAATATGAAGGGGGCTGTTCCCAAGCAGGTCATTAAGTTCCTCAACGACGAGCACAATCGCTCGCTTATTAGAGGTGTGATCTCAGGGGGAAACACCAACTTCGGTACGGCTTACTGCGTGGCTGGCGATATCATCTCCGCCAAGTGCCACGTTCCACACATGTACAAGTTTGAATTACTCGGAACTCCGCAGGACGCGGAACGAGTCCGTGAAGGTTTGGAGAAGTTTTGGCAGCAACCACGTTGACCGACACCGGCGAAGAGCGCCTCGTCGACCCGTCGCTGGATTACCACGCACTCAACGCCCAGTTGAACCTGTACAGTGCCGACGGCAAGATCCAGTTCGAAGCAGATCACGCCGCCGCACGCCAATACTTCCTTCAGCACGTCAATAAGAACACGGTGTATTTCCACGATCTCGAAGAGAAGATGGATTACCTCGTCACCGAGGGGTATTACGAGAAGGAAGTACTCGATCAATACAGCTTCGATTTCATCAAGAAGCTGTACAAGACGGCCTACGCCTTCAAGTTCCGCTTCCCCACATTCTTGGGGGCCTTCAAGTACTACACGTCCTACACGCTCAAAACCTTCGACGGAAGCCGCTACCTTGAGCGCTATGAAGACCGCGTCTGCATGGTCGCCCTGACCCTCGCCGAGGGTAACGAAGAGCTCGCACTCCAACTTGTCGACGAAATTCTTTCCGGGCGTTTCCAGCCCGCAACGCCCACGTTCCTCAATGCTGGAAAGAAAGCGCGTGGCGAGCTCGTTTCCTGCTTCCTCCTGCGCATTGAAGACAACATGGAGTCCATCGCGCGCGGAATCAACTCAGCGCTCCAACTCTCGAAGCGTGGAGGTGGCGTTGCGCTCAACCTCTCAAACCTGCGTGAACTCGGTGCTCCAATCAAGAAGATCGAGAACCAATCGTCGGGTGTCAATCCCGTGATGAAGCTTCTTGAGGATGCGTTCTCCTACGCAAACCAGTTGGGAGCCCGTCAGGGTGCTGGTGCTGTCTACCTGCACGCACATCACCCGGACATCATGCGTTTCCTCGATACGAAGCGCGAGAATGCCGACGAGAAGATCCGTATCAAGACCCTCTCCCTTGGCGTTGTTATCCCAGATATCACGTTCGAGCTCGCGAAGAATAACGAGGATATGTACCTCTTCTCGCCGTACGACGTCGAGCGTGTCTATGGCGTACCCTTCACGGAGATTTCTGTATCCGAGAAGTACTACGAGATGGTGGACGACAAGCGTATCCGTAAGTCGAAGATCAGTGCCCGTAACTTCTTCCAGACTCTTGCTGAGATTCAGTTCGAATCAGGTTACCCCTACATTGTGTTCGAGGACACGGTGAATAAGGCCAACCCGATCAAGGGCAAGATCACGATGTCGAACCTGTGCTCTGAAATTCTGCAGGTTTCGGAACCGTCCGTGCTCGCTGACGATCTTTCCTACGAATACGTTGGCAAGGATATTTCCTGCAACCTTGGTTCGATGAATATCGCTAAGGCTATGGACTCCCCCGATTTTGGCCGCACGGTTGAGGTTGCGGTTCGAGCCTTGACGGCAGTTTCTGACCAGACGCATATCGACTCGGTGCCTTCCGTTAAGCGTGGCAACGATATGTCGCACGCAATTGGTCTTGGGCAGATGAACCTTCACGGCTACCTGGGCCGCGAGCGGATTTTCTATGGCTCGCCCGAAGCTCTCGATTTCACAAACATTTACTTCTATACGGTGTGCTACCACGCAATCCGGGCGTCGATGACGCTTGCTAAGGAGCGTGGCGTGCGCTTCGAAGGATTCGAGGATTCCGCATACGCGAGCGGTGCCTTCTTCGAGAAGTACATTGAGCGCGCCTGGGAGCCGGAGACGGAACGAGTCCGTGAGCTCTTCGCCAACGTGCATGTTCCCACCCAAGCGGATTGGGAGGCCCTCAAAGCTGATGTTCAGCAGTACGGCATGTACAACCAGAATCTGCAGGCTGTTCCTCCCACGGGTTCAATTTCGTACATCAACCACTCCACGTCGTCGATTCACCCGATCGTTTCCAAGATTGAGATTCGTAAAGAAGGCAAGATTGGCCGCGTGTACTACCCGGCTCCCTACATGACGAATGACAACCTTGAGTACTACCAGGACGCCTACGAGATCGGCCCGAAGGCCATCATCGATACGTATGCTGCCGCGACGCAGCACGTCGACCAGGGACTCTCGCTTACGCTGTTCTACCCGGACACCGTAACCACGCGTGACGTCAACAAGAATTACATCTACGCGTGGCGCAAGGGCATCAAGACTCTCTACTACATGCGCATCCGACAGGCCGCGCTCGAAGGTACCGAAGTCGAGGGCTGCGTGTCCTGCATGCTCTAACGGCGGTTCGCATACTTATGTGTGCAGGGTGTCACATGTGACGACGAATTCACTTCCATAGTAGGAGTACGGGTTTTGAGCATGTGGCGCCCTGCCGCTGTTTTCTGGCAAAGCGAGCTAAGTGATCCGTGTTGCTAATCTTGAAAATTTTGATATTAAGCCTGTGACCAGTGGTTTTGTAGAAGAATTTTCGGTATTCCGGGTACACATAACAAGTTGTTTATGCGTAAACTTTTCCCGGGGAAGGCAATGCGGACTCAGACCTTCCCGTGACTGACCGACCCGCATTCGGAGGCCAGTCAACCGGCAGCGCGATGGGGAGCAAAGCGTGAATAAGACTCTCCATTGCAGCTGTCCGCACTCCCAGAGATATACACGTTTTATACATCGGAGCCCAGCTGGTGAATGGGTGATCGGGTGCCCTCACCTCGATAAACACCCTTACCGCAAAGCTGAGTGTGTTCAGGCGAGCACCATAACGAGCCGCACCAACCCCCACACAACAAAAAGCGCAATCGTCGCTACCCAGGGGTACATGACGTGCGACCGGGAGTGGGCATCTCGTCGTCGTTCCAAACGAAACGTAACCACAGCAATAGTGGCCACCATGCACACGCCGACCACGCCCGCGCAGATACTCACGGCCAGGCCCACGGCTGGCGCGGCCTCGATGCAATCAATCGCGATCGCGCAGGCGCATACAACACTCACAAAACACAAAAGAGCATTACCGAAGCCTGTGGAATCGTAAGGTGCGGGGCGCCATGAACGCCGCGCATGGGGATTATCCTCGTCGGGCTGCAGTGCGACATCCTCGTCAAGCATGTGAGCCTCCTAGCGTCGTGTGACTATTGTGCACCAGATCACGTCGCAGGTGTGAGACTTTGCGTGCATCGCCGTGACGTTCAACGTGGCGTGCCGCTCAACCTTACGAGCACAGGGACGTTCCGGGCACCGCGCTTTGGGCCACACCCTGTGTTCGAGGTGCGGGGAGGGGTGACGTCGGCGAGGACGTGTACCTCGTCGTTTTGCCCTTGTGTTCGAGGTGCGGGGAGGGGTGGGCCACGCGCTGAATCTGGCGGCCAAACAAAGGAACACAAAGCGTCGGGCTGCCCAGCTCAACCCACCACGTAGACTAGGCGCATGGAACACGTGCGGATCGACGTCTGGCTATGGAGCGTCCGGCAATGCAAGACGCGCTCGCTCGCAACCGCCGAATGTCGCGCGGGGCATGTCCGCCTTAATGGGGAGCCAGTTAAGGCCGCAACTCCAGTCAAAATTGGCGACGAAGTGCGCTACCGCGTTGCGGGCTTCGACAGAATACTCCGTGTCACCAAACTCATTACAAAACGCACGAGCGCACCCGAGGCGCAAGCGTGTTACGACGACCTCACTCCCGAACGCCCGAAAGTCTACTTGCCTGTCATGCAACGAGAACGAGGGGCGGGGCGGCCGACGAAGAAAGAGCGCCGCGAACTCGACCGGCTATTCGGACGCGACTCAAACTTCGGGCACCGCATCTAGCGCCGCCTGCTACACCTTTTACCGCGCTGCCTCATTGCGCTGGCGAGGGCATGCAGAGGTCACAAAGCAGTTTAAGGTCCTCGACCAGGGCTCATTGTTCTGGCAAGGGCATGCGGTAAGTGGTGGGTGAGAATTGTGGCTCGCAATTGTCACGGATTATGCCTGTTGTGAGGTGTGGGCGAGGGCTGTAACGGAGTGCGAGAATTCTGGCCCGCACGCCCGCCGGCCAGCGACACACGTGACATTCCCCCGCGAGAACACCCCGCACGCATCCCTTGCTGCCCCTCGTCTCGTGATAGAGAATTGGAACGACTGCCCGGCGTTCAGGCGCCACGGTCGCAACGCTGAACTTCGTCGTTCGTCGCAAAATCCGTGGGAAACCACGGAAAACGCGCCACGCCAGGAACGGATGGGGCCACAGGAAAACCCTGCGGAACTGAAAGGTGCCGGCAGGCGTCGAAGCTGTGGCGCAAACGGGAACTCGGTACGAACGGCCCCCGGCACTCGTCGTCAGGCACGTGCGCGCACAACGACACGCGCACGAACATAACGCGTGTGCGAATGAGGCGCGAGCATCGGCGTCGCCGCGACCGGACGCCCACCAAGCGGCCGGTGCAGAACTGACAACGAACCGGAGGAAGATATGACCCCGCCTAAGATCAAGCTCGTCGATCGAGTTCAGGCAATTAACTGGAACCGTCTGGAGGACGACAAGGATCTCGAGGTGTGGGATCGCCTCACGGGTAATTTCTGGCTGCCGGAGAAGATTCCGCTCTCAAACGATATTCAGTCGTGGAACACCCTCAAACCACACGAGCAGACGATGACGACCCGCGTGTTCACGGGCCTCACCCTGCTGGATACGGTGCAGGGCACGGTGGGTGCGGTGTCGCTCATCCCGGACGCAATCACGCCTCACGAGGAGGCCGTGTACACGAATATCGCGTTCATGGAGTCGGTACACGCGAAGTCGTACTCGTCGATTTTCTCCACGCTGATCTCCACGGAGGAGATTGACGAAACATTCCGCTGGTCGGAGGAAAACGAATACCTCCAGACGAAGGCAAAGATTGTCCTCGACTACTACCGCGGTGACGACCCGGAGAAGCGCAAGGTTGCTTCGACGATGCTCGAATCCTTCCTCTTCTACTCCGGTTTCTACGCGCCGATGTACTGGTCCGCTCACGCCAAGCTGACAAATACGGCCGACCTCATCCGCCTCATCATTCGCGACGAGGCAGTGCATGGGTACTACATCGGCTACAAGTACCAGTTGGCGGTGGCGAAGTCGAGTGAAGAGCGCCGCGAGGAACTCAAGGATTACACGTACTCACTGCTCATGGACTTGTACGACAACGAGGAGCTGTACACCGAATCGCTGTACGACGAGATGGGCCTCACCGAGGACGTCAAGATGTTCCTGCGTTACAACGCAAACAAGGCGCTCATGAATTTGGGTTACGAGGCGCTGTTTACGCCGGATCAGACGCAGGTAAACCCGGCTATTTTGGCTGCGCTTTCGCCAAATGCCGACGAAAACCACGACTTCTTCTCCGGTTCCGGTTCCTCCTACGTGATTGGCACCGCCGAGGCGACGACCGACGAAGATTGGGATTTCTGATCCTGTGGCGGCAGCCCGACGATAGCTAGTCGTCAGTTGGCTGCTAGCTCGCGCGGGAAATGTGTGTGGCGCCCCTGGCTTGACGGTCAGGGGCGCCATTTTTGTTGTGTGGAGGGGATTGTGGCGTGCCATGTAGTGCGGATGATGTGGCAATCCGCAGATGAAAGTTTTCACATGCTCTTAGGGTTCTCAACATGCTCTTACGGCGGGCGATTTTGGTGACAACTGCGGGTCGGGGTTGTCACCTGGCGGTTACGGCGCGATCTGCAGCTGACACCGGGTACCTGAGCCCGCCGGTGCTGGGTACCTGAGCCCGCCGGCACAGGGACCTGAGCCTGGGCGTCTGGCCCTGGGTGCCGGAGCCCTGGCCCTCTCACGCAGCGTGCCGCCTGTTTCGTCGTCAGGATTGACGGCGTATACGAACCTTCGGCCTTCGCACGCAACGTGTTGCCGACGATTTCGGCGTAACCGGCGCGGCCTTCGACCTTCGGCCTTCGCACGCAGCGTGTTGCGTGCCACCTGTGGCTACACGCCCGCGCTAAACCTCTGCCGCCCGCGCGAAACCCGGCAGCAGTTTTAACTCCCCGTGCTTTCCTCTCTGCGCCCGTCCCGTCACGCGGGAGCTACATCGGTTCCGACATCGC
This sequence comes from Arcanobacterium haemolyticum, assembly GCA_021532125.1. Taxonomy (GTDB): domain Bacteria; phylum Actinomycetota; class Actinomycetes; order Actinomycetales; family Actinomycetaceae; genus Changpingibacter; species Changpingibacter haemolyticus_A. Next base: position 6,173 of record JADYUX010000016.1, on the reverse strand, counting down.
GGTGATGGTGGCTTCGATCATGTAGCGGAGGGTGTCGTGTGGAGTGTTTCCGCTGATGGGTGTGACCCCGCCTTCGGCTTCCTTGGCGATGGAGTCGAGGAAGAAGAGAGCGATGACATCGGCGATGGCGTCAGGTTTGGTGGAGGCTCGTCGTCCCATGCGTGTGAGGACGTCGACGACGATGCCGGAGAGTGCGCGCGTGAATTCTTCGCGGTTGGCTTGGGGGACCTCGGGAGATTCGGGGTGGCGCATACGGCGCAGGGTGTATTCGGTGGAGATGAGGTAGATGGTTCGGGCTTCGGGGCGGATGGTGTCGAGAAGGTCCATGAGGGTGTCAACGGTCATGTCGGCGTCGATGCTGTTGACGGCTTGGGTGACGCGGTCGAGGAGGTTCTCGCCGTGCATGATGAGGGCCTCGGTGAGGACTTCGTCGAGGGATGAGTAGTTGGAGTAGAAGGCGCCGCGGGTGAATCCTGCTTCTGCGACGACGTCGTCGATGCGGGCGCCTTCAAAGCCTTTGGCGGCGATGACGTTTGCTGCTGCTTCGACGAGGCGGGCGCGAGTGTTTTCTCGTTTCCGCAAGGGCGCGTTGCTCATGAGGCTCCTGACGTTTGGCGGCCACATGAGCACCCGAGCGTGGTGCGGCTTGGCGCACCACGCTCGCGCAGGCACGTCATCACGTGCGGCGCACATGTGGCGGATATTTCAATACAACTATATATCGAAACTCTTTCCATACAGTTTTGTATCAAGTATATTTCTGTATGGAAAGTCCTTGTGTGATTAAGTAACTGACGAAAGGGCCCACGTGTCCGCTCTACTTCACAAGCTCGGCCGATGGTGCGCCGATCATGCCGGCAGGGTTGTCGCCGCATGGCTTCTCGTCATCGTCGCCTTCGCCGGCGCAGTCGGAATGACAGGAGTCAACCTTTCGAGCGCCTTTACGATCAATGGCGCCGAATCGATGGACGGCCTTGACGTTCTCTCCAACCGCCTGCCAGAGGCCGCGGGAACTTCAGAGCAGATTCTGTTCACCTCCACTGACGGCCCAATCGACACCCATCGCAGCAGCATCGACGCCTTCGTTACCGACGTCTCCCACCTGGACGGCGTAGCCGCTGTCACGCCTCCTTTCGGTGCGCAAGCTGACCCTGCGGCGGGCACGGCAGCGTCAGAATCCACGGTATCGGAGGACGGCAAGCACGCTCTCGCGCAGATTCAAGCGGAGACATCGGTAGGTTCGATCACCTCGGGCGATACGGGTAGCGGCGCGAAGCTCGCGGCCGATATCCAGAGCGCCATTGACGCGGCGCAGACTGCTGATCCTGGCCTGACAATCCAGAAGTCCGGCTCGATCGGCGCAACGGTTGAGCTTGGCTTGAGCGTCGTCGAACTTATCGGTGTGGCGGTCGCTGCCGTAGTCCTCTTTATTACGTTCGGTTCATTCCTCGCGGCCGGTGCGCCCCTCATCACCGCATTTATTGGAGTGGCTGCCGGAATGCTCGCGATTTTCCTCGTCGCTAACGCTATCGATGTCAATTCGACGACTCCCGTGCTCGCCGTCATGATCGGCCTCGCCGTAGGAATTGACTACGCTCTATTCATTATTTCGCGCGCTCGCGAGTACCTCGTGGACGGTGTTGCACCGTCGGAGGCGGCTGGTCGGGCAACGGCAACGGCCGGAAGTGCGGTTGTTTTCGCGGGAACGACAGTTGTCATTGCCCTGTGCGGTTTGTCGGTTGCCGGTATTCCGTTCTTGACGACGATGGGTGTGGCTGCGGCTTTCGTCGTTGCGTGCGCGGTATTCGTCGCCCTCACAGTTGTTCCGGCTCTCATCGGCGCGCTTGGCTACAAGCTCCTGCCAAAGGCAAAGCGGGCGCGCCTCACCGACGCACACAACGACGACGTTCCCACAGAACCTCGTCGTTCGTCGTTCTCACATCGGTGGGTCAGGGGTGTCACCAAGCATCCGTGGCTGACGACGGGTGCAGTTATTGCTGTTCTTGCGATTGTGGCGATTCCTACGACGAGCCTCAAACTCGCGCTCACGGATAATGGTTTCGCGCCGAAGGGCACGGAGAAACGTGAGACGTACGATGCGATCGCGGAGGCGTACGGCGACGGATATAACTCGCCGATCATCGTCATTGCAGATATTACGAATACGAGCGATCCCATCGGAGTGGTCGATTCTCTTGCGGACGAGATTGGCCAGGTTGAGGGAGTGTCGGATATCGCGATGGCCACGCCGAATATGGACGGCACGCTCGCTCTTATCCAGATTCGCCCAACGTATGGCGAAACGGATACGCGCACGGAAAATGTTGTCCACACGATCCGGGATAACGCTCAGTCGTACGAAGATACGTACGGCATCACGAATGTCATGGTGACGGGTCAGACGGCTGTGGCGATCGATGTGTCGGAGTCGCTCAATGCAGCGCTGCTGCCTTTCGGCATCGTCGTGGTGGGGCTGTCGTTGATCCTCCTCATGGTGGTGTTCCGCTCGGTGGCCGTGCCGCTCACGGCTACGCTCGGCTACATTCTTTCCCTTGGTGCAGGTATGGGCGCTGCTGGTGCCGTGTTCGGTTGGGGATGGTTGGCTGATTTCTTCGCTGTGTCGAAGGTGGGCGCGGTGATTTCGTTTATGCCGGTCATTGTCATGGGCGTGCTTTTCGGCCTGGCGATGGATTACGAGGTGTTCCTTGTGTCGCGTATGCGAGAGGAGTGGATTCGTCGCGGTGGGCCGTCGGCAAGCCGGGAGGATGCGAAGCGGATTGCGCGCGACGCTGTGGAGACTGGTTTCGTGGGGTCGGCGAAGGTGGTGGCTGCGGCTGCGGTCATCATGACGGCGGTGTTCGCTGGATTCATTCCCGCTGAGCTGGTTGAGATCAAACCGATTGCTATTGCTCTCACGGTAGGTATTGCGGTGGATGCGTTCCTTGTCCGGATGACGCTGATCCCTGCGATTATGAGTGCTCTCGGCCCGGCGGCGTGGTGGCTGCCGAGGTGGCTTGAACGCCAGCTTCCTGTGATTGACGTGGAAGGTGAGGGCTTGGAGCGCACGCTTGAACATGAGGAGTGGGTGCGTGAGCACGGGGAGGTGCTTGTACGTGCCGACGGTGTGGACGTGCGCGATTCGAAGCACACCGTGATGAGCGGGCTCGATCTCACGGTTGCAGAAGGCGAGATCGCGTTGGTGCGCAGTGAACATTCGGTGGCGCGACGAGCGATTGCCGCGCTGATCGGCGGTAGGCTCCAGCCGCGTTCGGGTGTGCTTGTTGTTGATGGGCATGTGCTTCCTGACGGCACGGCGGCGATCCAGTCGGTGACGACATCCATCCATATGTACGACGATCCTGTGGGTTCGCACGTGAAGATTGTTGTTGTCGATGATCCGGGTGCGCGACGGTGGCGCAGGGCTAGCGAGCTCGCTGCTCACGGCGTGGCTGTTGTCGTGACGGCTGGCAGCGGGGTGGAGGCGCCCGCCGGATTGGAGATGGCGTCTGTGATTGATATTGACGACGAAGGACGCGCTCACGTACGTACGGCGCCGCGTCGAGAAGCTGAAAGGATCGAGGGCTGAGCTATGAAAAAACGATCTGTCATTCTTGCGCTGCTTGTGCTCCTTCTTCCCTCGCTTGCCGGGCTGACGTTGCTTTCTGCGGCGTCGAGCCCCGCGACTCGTGCGGCGGCGATCCCGGCTGCGATTGTCAATCTTGATGGTACGGGCGCCACGATGGAGGATGGCACGGCTCTTCCGGCGGGGCGCCTCCTCGTCGGCCGGCTTATCGGCCCTGGAAGCGCCCTCACTGAAAAATCGACAACCAATTCGAGCGACGCCGTCCTTGACTACGCCGTTGTGAGCGAGCAGAGTGCCGCGGATGGCCTTGCGGACGGAACTTACGACCTCGTCGTCACCATCCCCGCAGGATTCAGCCAGTCGATCATTGACACCCTCGGTGGGAAGGCTACGCCTGCCACAGTCACGGTGGAATCGAAAGGGGAGGCGAATGCCGCGGTGAAAGCTGTGAGTGAGCAGGTGGTGTCGGCTGCGGCGCAGTCGCTTGGCACGACGATCACGGTTGCTTACCTTGATGGCTCACTCACGTCGCTCGGCTCGATGAAAGAGCAACTGGGAAGCGCAGCCAATGGCGCTGGCCAGATCGCCGACGGGCTCGGAACGCTTGGCGCGGGAGTGACGCAAGTCGACGACGGTGCCGGGCAACTTGCTGCCGGCACAGGAGCATTGAGTAGCGGGCTCGTCGAACTGGAAACTGGGGCGCAGGCCCTGGCGAGCGGGGCAGATTCAGCTTCGGCTGGTGCGGGAGAGCTTGTCGGCGGAACGCGACAACTAGCCGACGGAAGTGCGGGGCTCGTCGCCGGAGCAACGCAACTCGATAGCGGAATTGGCCTCTATGCCGGAGGTGTACGTGAAGCGTACGGGACACTCGTCGGTACTGTCGCACCGGGCGCGGCAGAGCTTGCTACTGGCATGGAGCGGCTCGCTGGCGGCGTTGGGAACGCGGGCGACGATGCCGCAACAGGCACGCTTTACGGTGGAATCAACGGCGTGGCCTCGGGAATCGGCGCCGTGGCTGCAGGAATTGGCAGTGCCGGCGATTCGGCGGCCGCCGGGAACGCCACGCTCTACGGTGCCGTCAACGACTATCTGGCTGGGGCTTCGTCGGTTCAAGCTGGAGCCGCAGAGGTAGCCGATAGTGTGCAGGCGGCGCTCGCTCTATGCGTCGGCAGCCACGGCGCCGCCGACCCAACGTGCCAGTACCTCACGGGAATTGCCTCAGGTATGGGCACGACGGCAGATAGCAACGCGCAAACCGTCATGGGTGGACTCAACTCGCTCACCGCAGGCAACGCCGGAGTGACAGCCGCGCTCGCCCAGGTGAGCGGGGGTGTCGCGCAGGTCAACGCCGGGGCCGGCCAACTGCAAAGCGGTGTCGCTGCGGTTGCGGCCGGGGCGCAAGAATCGGCTGATGGAGCGGCCGCGCTCGCCGATGGACTCGGCACAGCCACCGATATCTACAACCCCGCAACAGGCACGGGCCGCACCCTCGCCGGAGTGCTCGCCGCCCTCGTCGCCCAAGGAAACCAACTCACTGCCGGCGCAAGTGAATTGAACGTCGGAACACAAACACTTGCTGCAGGTGCCGGACAGGTTGCCGACGGTACGACGAGCCTTGCCGGTGGGCTACGCGAACTTGGCACCGGCGCGGGCGATCTCGCCGCCGGGGCTTCATCGGCACGCGGCGGAGCCGCGGAGGTGGCTACAGGTGCACAGGCGCTCGCGGACGGAACAAGGGAACTCGCTGGTGGCGTCGGTGAACTCACGAGCGGCGCCGATATCTTGGCCGATGGCCTCGACACCGCAGTGAACGCAGTGCCCTCCTACAGCGACGACGAAGCCGAGCACCTTGCGAAGGCCCTCGCCCAGCCCGTGAGCGTGGACAACACAGTGCGCGCCGCAGGCGTGAAGAACACGGCAATGCCCGCCGCCGTGTCGCTCGCCCTCTGGGTCGGTGCCCTCATCATCGTGCTCGGCCTCGGCTTGCTCACACAACGCAAGGTCGAAGCCCCGATGAGCCCGGCACGCCTCGCCTGGTCCTCACTCAAACCAGCCCTCGGCCTGGCGATTGTGCAGGCGCTCGTCGTTGTTGCCGTAGTGGCCTTCGGCGGTGGGTTCGCTTCCATAGGGGCCGATGGCGTGGCGAAGGTCGTAGGGCTCGCCGTGCTTGGCTCGCTGGCGATGACCGCGCTCAACGCCGCGCTTGTGGCTGCCTTCGGAAACCGGGGCGGCACGGCACTCTCAGTGCTGGCTCTCGTCGTACAAATGGTGTGCGTTGTGGGCGTGACTGTGCCGCAAGCCGTGAATGGGGTGTTCGGTGTGATCGCGGGCGTGGCGCCCATGCCGCTGCTGGCTGACGCGCTGCGCGCGGTGAGCGTCGGGGCGCCCGGCGTATCCGTGGGGCAAGTGGTGGCACTGCTTGTGGTCTGGGGATGTGCGAGTGCGCTCGCGATGTCTCTCGCAGTGAGGCGGCGCCGCGCGACGAGTATCGACGAACTTCAGAAGGCGACGCTCGTCGTGTGAGGCGGGGTGTGGCGGAGGTGGCGCGGCCTGGCGCGGGGCGTGATGTGCGGGGCGCGGGGTGTGCGGG
>JADYUX010000015.1 GCA_021532125.1 Arcanobacterium haemolyticum | reverse complement strand
TGGCGCACTCAGCTTTCGCCTCACCTGCCGGCCTTCATGCCTTCTGTCGTTTCTGGCGCACTTAACACCTCTCTGGCGCAGGTTACCGGGCTTGTTTTCCGGTGTTCACTGCGCCACCTAGAAGGAGGTGGAGGGAGGGTAGATGCAGATGGTAGGGGGTGGGTGCAAGGTGAACAGGCGCTAGTGATGAAATGAGTGCAGTTAGAGCACGACGACGTGCGGGAGCGTGACGAGGTTTGTGGGTGGGGCGACGACGTAGGTGGATGCTGGCGCGGGTTGCCGGGTCACCTGCTCGTCTGGCGCACTCAGCTTTCGCCTCACCTGCCGGCCTTCATGCCTTCTGTCGTTTCTGGCGCACTTAACACCTCTCTGGCGCAGGTTACCGGGCTTGTTTTCCGGTGTTCACTGCGCCACCTAGAAAGAGATGAACGCGTGAGTGTATGGGATCGGAAAGGTATCGGATGTCATCGTCGAGGCACTCTCGTGCTGTAACTGCGAGTGAGAATGTTGGCTCGCAGTTGTCACAAAATTTTGCTGTTGTGCAAGCTGGATGAGAGCTGTAACAGAATACGAAGATTCTCACCTGCAAGTTAACGAGAGCGAAGCAGGCAAGATTATCGTGCGAAGGCATGCACCGAGCAGCACACAGCACAACCCAAACTCGTTACCAACCAGGCTCATCGCAACTGCATATCCTCGTCGCAACTACACAGCCTCGTCGTAACGGCAAACCCTCGTCGTAACCGCAGAGTCTCAACAAGGTCGGGAGTTACGACGACAACGCGCCTGCCTGTAGGCGGAGAGTCATGCTGCAACCGCACAGCCTCGCCGGCACGTAGCCACTGCGTCGCTGTATCGGCAAAGTTTCCGGCTACTCCGTCATCAGCGCATACGTCACGCCGGCCCCCGCTGCGTATGCCACGAGACTCACCACAAACGTCCCCACGGCAAGCGCGAGCGCGGCGCGAATTCGTCGTTCCTCAAATAAACGCACGACGTCGAGCATGGCAGTTGAGAACGTCGTGAAACCCCCGCAAAATCCAGTGAGAACGACGAGGTTCGCGGTGTCCATCGCGTGAATACTCAGAAGAATCGCGACACTCGCCGCCCCAAAAATAAACGAACCAACCACATTCACCAACGCGATTCCGGCAGGCCACGTGAAACGATGCTTCGTCGTGACAAAAGAATCGAGGGCTGCGCGGCACACGGCACCACAGCCTCCGGCGAGCGCGACGAGCGCCCACACCACAAGAGTGTTCACAAGCGACCTCCTTCCGCATCTGGGGAGGGGGCGAGCCGACGTCCGACGACGAGCCCGACATAAGCCAACACCACACCCGCCACCAGCATCGTGACTGGGAAAAGAAGCGTCTGCCACGTGAGATCAAAGTTGAGGATCAGGTGGGACGCCGGCACGTTACCGGACGCCGGCACAGCGCTAGACGCCGGCACAGCGCCGGACGAGAGCGCCGTACCAGACGGAACCGCAGTCGCAGAACTCGCCCCGCCGCGAATAGCAACAGGCAGTGCACCCGCGACGAACGCGGAATATGTCGTGAAAGCACCGAGAAAACCCGTCGACGCCACAAGGTAGAAGCGACGGCTCGCCCGCGACGAACGCCCCGCCAAAAAACCGGCTAGGCCACCGATGAGGAAGGCGCCGGCGAGGTTGACGACGATCGTCGTTGCGGTAGGAATCCGATGGCCGACGAACGTGACGTCGGCTAGAAGCTCGCCAAGGCCAGCGCGCGCCAACGTTCCGAATGTGCCACCGACGAAAACGAGGGCAAGCGCTCGCGGGTCGCGATAGAGAGGAGGTGTGGTCACGGCACGATCGTACTCGTGAGGTTCGACAACGCGGCTGCAGTGTGGGGAAATGCGTGTGGGGGCAAAGTGCGTGGGCGAGGGATGAAAGGGTAAGGGTGCGGTGTTGGGCCACCTGGGGGGTGAAGTCAAAGTGCGGGGGCGTTGAAGAGGGAAGAGGTAAGTAAGCGTAGGAGGGTGTGGAGTGTGGGGTCACTCAGGAGTGAGGGGGCGACGAAGGTGAAAGTGAAGGGTGAAGGGCGTCGACCGGAGCGACGAACGGCGTGACGAGCGGGGCGTCAAGAACGGGGTAACGACCGGGGCGTCAAAAACGGGGCGACGAAGGCGGAAGCGTATGGCGAAGGGTGACGAACGGCGTGACAAACGGGGCGACGAGTGGGGCAACGACCGGAGCAACGAACGGCGTGACAAACGGGGTGCCGAGCGGGGTGTCAAAAACGGAGCGTCAAGAGCGGCGTCAAAAACGGGGCGACGAAGGCGAAAGTGTAGGGCGAAGGGCGACGAGCGGGGCAACGAACACCGGCTCCCGTGAAGTACAGGAGCCGGCGCTCGTCGTTGACAACTATCCTTGAATCCGCTTACTGATCGCGTTCATCCCGTGGTAGATAACAATGGCGGAAATTGCTCCGAGAGCGATGCCGTTAAAGACTACGTTGCCAAGATGGAGCGAGAAGTCCGCGATACCAATGATCATTGCGACCGCGGCGGAGAACTGGTTGACGGGCTTGGAGAAGTCGACGTTGTTGTCGATCCAGATCTTGACGCCGATGAGACCGATGAGGCCGTAGAGCGCAACAGTCACGCCGCCGAGAACGCCAGCAGGAATGGAGTTGATGATCGCGCCGACCTTCGGCGAGAAACTCAGTGCCACCGCGAAGCCGCCGGCGACCCAATATGCCGCGGTGGAATACACCTTCGTCGCAGCCATGACGCCGATGTTCTCGCCGTAGGTTGTGGTTCCCGATCCGCCGCCGAAGCCGGCAAACACGGTGGAAATGCCGTCGGCGAGGAGGGCACGGCCAACGTAGGGGTCGAGGTCGCGGTTAATCATGAGGTCGACACTCTTGACGTGCCCCACGTTTTCCGCAATGAGCACGAGGACGACCGGCACGAAAGCAGGAAGGAGCCCCCACAGTGACGGATTCGTGAACGGGTTGGCCGGCGAATGAAACTCCGGCAAGCCAATCCACGCTGCCTCGCGAACGGCCGTGAAGTCCACCAATCCGAAGCCCGCTGCTGCTACATATCCGACGATCACGCCAAGCACAATGGAGAGGCGCCCAATGAGACCACGGAAGCACACGGTGATGAGGAGGATCGCGACGAGTGTGATGCCAGCGATGAGGGAAGACTTGCCTGGGTCGGCCACGCCGGCACCCGTCCAGTTATTCTTCACGGCAGGTGCGAGGTTGAATCCGATGAGAGCCACCACGGCACCCATGACCACCGACGGCATGAGGGCGTTAATCCAGCCGGTTCCCCACGCATGGACGGCCAGTCCCACGCACACCATGAGGATGCCCACGGAGAGGATGCCGAAGGAGGCGCGTCCGAGGTCTCCATCGGCGACGAGGGCAGCGCTGATCGGTGCGATAAATGCGAAGGAGGAACCGAGGTAGCTGGGGAGACGGTTGCCGGTGAGGAGCATGAAGATCATCGTTCCGACGCCCGAGAAGAACAGGGTTGCTGTCGGGCTGAATCCCGTGAGGATCGGTACGAGGAATGTGGCGCCGAACATTGCGACGACGTGCTGGGCGCCGAAGCCGATAGTTCGTGGCCAGGTGAGGCGTTCCTCCGGCAGGACGATTTCGTTCATGCGCACGGATTTTCCGTCTCCGTGCAGTGTCCACAAGGACATGGTTCTCCTTTGTTGTCAACGGTTGCGGCTGGGTGCGGCGTGGCGCCAGTGCATCCGGGGCAGGCGCGGGTTGGCTAGGGCAGTGGCGCGACCGGGTGTGGCTCGGGGCTGGCTGAGCCGTACCTGAGGTAGATCGGGCGCAGCGTGGCGCCAGCTATGGCTTGGATCGCGCTGGCCCTGGCTTTGCGTGGCGCGCGTGCATGTAGTCCGGTGTGCAGTGGTCCGACTGCACGATGGTGGCTCGCGGTGCCGTTCGGCGTGGTGCGTGACGGTATGTGATTGTCGTGGGCGGCGCGAATTGCGGTGGCTTCAGTAGCGACGACGAAGCCCGACGCGCGCGCTGCCTGTTGGATAGTAGCGCATATTGAGGTGAGGTCTTGTTTTTTGATACGACAACGCTTGAATTGTGAGAAGCAGCCCTCTGACCTGTGTGTTCTCGCAAACAATTGGGCGCGTTGCGTTTGTGGCTCCCGACCTTGTTGAGGTTCTGCGGTGACGACGAGGGCTTGCGGTTGCGACGAGGATATGCAGTTACGACGAGGCTGTGCGGTTACGACGATGGCCCGCAGCTACGCCAACCGGGTCGCAAAATCCTCCAACCTCCCGGTGCTACACGACATACGGCTGCTATGACGGGTGCGAAAGATGCGAACAACCTCCCGGGGCTCGCTACACGACTCCCCGATTACCTCATGCCAGCCGATCGCCCGGTGTTACACGATGTCGTGCTTCTGGCAGAAGCGTAGGGATATCCACCCGAGGGGCACGCGAATCCAGAAGGTGAGGAGGCGGTAGAGCAGTGCGGTGGAGAAGGCGATCGAATAGGGCACGCCGGCGGCGGTGAGGCCGACGGTCAGTGCGGCTTCAACGGGGCCGATGCCGCCGGGCGACGGCACGATGGAACCGACGGAGTTCGATACGAGGTAAGTGACGGTGAGGGTGACGAGTGGGAGATCGTAGCCGAAGGCTGCGAGGGCGCCACCGAATGCTCCGACGTAGCCGGCTGTTTGGATGAGTGAGCCGAGGAAGCCGTAAAGGAAACGAGTGGGGTGGGTGCCGAGCCAGACGAGGCGTGGCCAAATTTGTTCGAAAATGGGTCGCATCTTGGCGATCACCCATGTGCGCAAGGGTTTGATGAGGAAGATGGCGATGACGAGCACTGCGGCGACGCCGATCGCGATGAGGACTGAGCTCGATGGTACGGCGAAGGAGCCGATGTCGCCGGTGAGAAGGCTGAGGGCGAGCAGGAGCAGCACAGTTGTCACGAACTGCGCTACTTGCACGAGCGATACCGTGGCCACGGCGATTGGGGTGGCGACCTTTTGTTTTTGTAGGTAGCGGAGGTTGAGTGCGGCGGGTCCGATGCCGGCGGGGGCGACGAGGGCCACGACGGATGCGGCGAGTTGGACGAGTGTGGCGGGCACGAGTTTGAGCTTTTCGGCGGTGTAGGCCTGGAGAACGATGGCGGCACCGACGAAGGAGGCCATTCCGGCGAGGAAGGCAAATACCATCCAGCCTGGGACAGCTTGGGAGATTGTTGCGCTGAGCTCCTCGATGTTGATGGAGGCGAGGAGAAGGTAGACGGCGACGAGGCCGATGGAGATTGTGATGACGGTTTTGGGTGAGAATCGCCGAAGTTCTACGGGAGAGATGTCGCGTGCCATCGGCACGGATTCGGAGAGGGCGTCGCGTAGTCGCTGGAAGTCTTTGCGGTCCGCGAAGTGCGCCATGGTGGAGGCAGGGATGATGGTTTTTTGGAGGATGGGTGCGAGGCCGACGAGTTGGTCGGTGGTGAGGCTGCGCCTGGCGGAGGCGATGGCGCGCTCAACGCCAAGCCATGAGGCGAGAGCTGTGATGGCTTGTGCGAGGTCGATGCGTCGGGTGAGTTCCGGGGATGCGAGGCTGCCACGGTCCCAGTGGATGAGTTCGACGCGTCCGTCTCGGATGGTGATGGTGTCGCCGGAGATGTTGCCGTGGGAGATGCCGCGGGTGTGGGCTGTGGCGAGTGTTTCCCAGAGGCAGTCGAGGCTGTCGTCGTCAACGTCGGCGGGGTTGATGTCGGCGAGAGCTGTGGCGCCGTTGAGTGTGTAGGCGACGAGCATGGAGTTGTGGCCGTTGGCGTACCGCATCTCGCGGTGTGGTGTGAGGCCGGCGTCGGCCGCGGCGAGTTCCATGAGGATTTGCCGGTCGGCTGCTTCTTCGATGGAGCGTTCGGAGCGTCGTGTCGCTGTGGTGAGGAGTGCTTTTTTCCAGAGGGCGGAGAGGACATCGACGATCTGTTTGTCCGCGTCGATGAGTCCGACGTGGTAATTGACGCCGTTGCTATCGGTAACGATGTAGTTGCGGGAGACGTTCGTTGAGAGCGGCGGATGTAGGTCGTTTCGCAGTTGTTCGCGCAGGTGGTAGGGGTCGATATCGGGGTCGATGGTGAAGTCGCTGGTGTTGGGTGCGCTGTCTTCGTCGACGACGAGGGCTGGGTCTGCGGGGAGTTCGTCGTCGGACTCGGCGAGCGGGAGGGTGAGTTCTGGTTGCGGTGACGACTCAGCGGCGGGGGTGTCAGCGTTCGTCGTCACGTCGGAAGTGTTGGGTTCCCCAAATGCGGGGGACTTTTCGTCGTCGTTCTCCGGGGATTCGCCGAGGAGTCCACGAATTTGTTCGAGGCTGAAACGGTTGGTGTAGCCGAGTGGCGAATTCGGGTGTGTGCGCCAGGCGTAGAGAGGGATGTCGTCGTCCTGGATGTCGATGCGGACGACACTGACGGCGTCAATCCCGGCACGACGAATGGACGCGATGAGGTTTGCGCCTGTCGACCGTTCGGGGACGTCTCCGGCAACATATCGTGCGATGAGTCCGCAAAGAATTCCGAGGAGGACCGTGACGAGCGCTCCGGGGAGGGTCTGGTTGCCTTTGATGACTGATGCTACGAGCGCAACGGCGAGAAGTGGCCACCCCCATGACGTCACTTTCCATGTGCGGCTCGAACTCGTCACTGTGAGCAGGGCCGAAATGACACCCACGTACGGTATGAGCATCACGTATGACTGTTCGGCTAGGGAATCGGAAAGCTGCTTCGTAATCTTCGCGACGGGGAAATAGTGCACGCATACCCACAGCATGAGGAGTGCACTTCCGACGGCTGCCGCAGCCGCAACAATGGAGGAGATGAGTTTGCGCCATTGGCGATGCCAGAGAAGATCGATGGCGACGAGCACGGGCAAGAAGAAGCTCAGCAGCCCTTCGAGGACGTTGATGGGAAAGAAGAGGACTTTTTCAAAGAAGCCTTGAGTGGCCGAGCGGACGTCGAGCGTGATGGCAAGTGTTGTCGCTGAACCGTAGGCCGCGAGGAACATGACGATGGCGATTGCAACAAGCACGAGGACAGCCCCGTACAGGTCGCGGGGACGACGAACCCAGCGCACGGCTTCGTCGACGAGAAGGATGTCGTGGGTGGTTTCGGCTCGTTGCGGCATCGATTGTTGGCTTTGGGCGGATACTCCGCAGTCGTGTGTGTCGGTGCTGGGGGAGGACGACGAAACGCTGGGGTCGATGGGCGTTTCGTTCACGGTGTCCTCATCTTTCGCAGGTGGTGTGTGGTGAGTGCGAGAAGTATGGCCAGGTGTGGGTGGCTTCTGGCCGAGTCGGTTGATGCGTCCGGTCAGCGGATAATCGACTCAACCGTGTAGTTGCCGGCTTCCGCGACGGCCCCACGCAGAGTTTCGTCGTCAATATCGTGATCGGTGTAGACGAGCACTTTGGATGTGCCACCCTTGTTGAGGGTGACGAGTACGTTGGAAACGTCGGAGAGTTCCTGGAGTTCTTCAGTGACGTGCTTGACGCAGTTTTCGCAGGTTAGGCCAGAAACTCCGAGTTCGATCGTGCGGTCGAAAGCCAAGGTGTGCTCCTTTCAGGCGAGGCGTCCGGGTGGTCAGTGAGCTCAAAGGCGCAGGGCTGGCCATTGACGCGGCGGAGTATTCGGCCGCGGGAAGCTCGTAAGCGAACGCTCTAACTATTATCCCGGAAAATATCGACGAGTGGCAGGGACCTGCCCGCTGACATGCGACGGTACGGCGTACGAGTGTTAGCGAAGGCGCTCGCGGAGCCAGCCGGGTACGTATTCGTCGTCACGCGGGAATTTCTCCAGCTCAGAGCGCCAAGCATCCACGGGAATTGCATCCGCCCAGCGCGGCTCGTTCATGAAGTTTGCCGTGACATTCGCTCGTCCGGTGGCGCCGAACTCCAACGTGAGTGAGAAGGGAGCACCTTCACCGGTGCGGCTCACGTTGGATTTGAGCTGGTCGGCGTAATGCATCACAGCGGTGGGGATGTGCTCGATGCCCACGCGTTTCACGGCGCCTGACCATGCGGCGTGTTTGCCTTTACCGATCCCGAAAGCTGAGCCTGCTCCCGCCCCGGATGCAGAACCTCCGGGCGGCGTCGTTCCGGATCCCGCTGTGCGGCTTGCATCTGGATCGGGGATCTCAGCGAAAGCGGCGTAATGAACGTGCCGATCGACGAGCTGAATCACCATTGTCATCTGCGTCCACCCTGCGGGCGCGACATTGGAGAGCAAAGCGACGATATCTGTGAGCAGCCCCTGGTTATCGGAATTGTTGCGGCGCCGGGCGGGTGTCACAGTTGCTGCACCCTTCTTGCTCATGTTCCACGAGTTCGGATGCGACTCACGAACGGCCTGCTCGCTAAGTCTATGGAGCGGGATGATCCCGGTGTACACGCCCTGGGTGAAGCGCTCGAAGCCAAGAGATTCGGCCAGGGGTGTATCGACGATGAGAGGGGTCACGTGCGCTTGAAGTTCTGAATCGTCACGACGAAGCCGTGTGGCTGCCTCGTCGTCGCCTTTGAGAATACGAAGCAAACGCACAGGTGTGGACTTGTAGCGACCGACAACTTGCGATTCGAAAAGGTCGAGATCTGCGTGGTAGGCGATACGCTTTGCCCACATCCCTGACGTGAGCCGCTCAAAACCCTCCTCCTCTGGGGGATTTGCTGGGGCGACGAGGGTGACGGCTGTAGGAAGGTCGCTCGTCGTGGACGTCTCAACATCGACCGGGACAAGCCCCCACGGCCGGCGTACGACAGGCCCAACGAACTGTGACGGGGTGGCAACCTTGAACGTACCTGCGGCTTTGTTCTCCCACCCCCACGCGACACCGTGGTAGATGGCGACGAGCTCCGGTTCCGGGTCGTCTGGGCTGACGAGCCACAACTCCGAGCCGATGGAAAGGCGCGTCGGTTCGATCCAGAGAAGGTCAGTGACAACACCGCCTGCTGACACTGTTCCCGTGCCGTCGAAACTGCCTGTTTCTGTGATTCCACCGAGGAAGGCGTCCGGGTTAAGAGGGGCGACGGCGCGGCGTGCGCGAATGAACGGATTGATGGGCACGCGCAGGATATAGACAGGTTCGTCGTCGCGGTAAGGTGCTCCGGCAACGCGGCCACCGCCGAGAGTAATGAGATCGGGAATTGACGTGACATTCGTGGCGGCGCTGGCGTCGATAGCGAAACCTCCGAAGATGTCGAAAGCGTTATCGAGGAACGCGTCAGCATGGGAACGCGAGACGATGAGCTGATAAACGACGCCCATAAGCCGGCCTTTCTTTCGTGTGCTGATTATTAAGGTACGACGAAGGCTGGGCGCTTGCGAAACTGCGGGCGTGTGGTGAATGTTCAGGCGGGTGCGAATTTGTGGGCGGGTGTGAATCGGTGGGTATGTGCGACAACGTCGTCGTTATACGACGCTGCCCGCGAATACACGCGGGCAGCGGCTCAGGAGCTCGGAGGCTCGACGGAAACTATTTGAGGTAATCGACGAGCGCGCTCGCGAGTCCCGTGTATCCCGCCGGAGTGAGCGCCAGGAGACGCTCCTCAACTTCCGAAGGAATACCGAGGCCACGAATGAACTCACGCATGTCGTCGGCCGTGACGCGGCGCCCGCGCGTGAGCTCCTTAAGACGCTCATACGGGTTAGCCATACCCGTAGCGCCGGCGATCGCAGCGGCACGCATCGCCTGCTGAATCGGCTCCGCGAGCACCTCCCACGAATTATCCAAATCCTCAGCAAGGCGCGCAGGATTCGGGTCAACTCCGGCGATCCCTCGTCGCAAATTGTCAATCGCGAGCAGTGAGTGGCCGAGGCCAACACCGATGTTGCGCTGGGTTGTGGAGTCGGTGAGGTCGCGCTGGAGGCGAGAGGTAACGAGTGTCGCCGCCAACGATTCAAGAATTGCCGCCGACACCTCGAAGTTTGCCTCGGCGTTCTCGAAACGGATGGGATTCACCTTGTGTGGCATGGTCGACGAACCTGTGGAGCCCTGCGCCGCCAGATTCTGATGGAAGTAGTCGAGCGAAATGTACGTCCAGAAATCTGTGGCGATATTGTGGGCAATCCGCCCGGCGTGCGCGATATCGGAATAGAGATCGGCCTGCCAATCGTGGGGCTCAATCTGCGTGGTGAGTGGGTTCCACGTGAGGCCGAGGTTCTCAACGAAGGTGCGGGAAATCGTCGGCCAATCCGCGCCGGGAACCGACACGGCGTGGGCGCCGAATGTTCCCGTCGCGCCCGAAATCTTGCCGAGGTAATCCGCGTTTTCGATGCGGCGAAGCTGGCGGCGCAGACGGTAAGCGAAAACCGCCATCTCCTTGCCGAGGGTGGTAGGCGTGGCAGTTTGGCCGTGCGTGCGAGAGAGCATCGGGAGGTCGGCGTTGGCGCGGGCAAGTTCGGCAAGTTGATCTGCCAGAGCATTGGCGGCTGGCAGCCACACGTCTTCCACAGCGCCCTTGACGACGAGGCCGTATGCCAGGTTGTTGATGTCTTCGCTTGTGCAGAAGATGTGCACAATTTCGTGCATCTGCGTGAGTGCTGTGGGGTGGCCGAGAGCTTCCTCAGCGGCATCGAGGCGACGCTTAATGAAATACTCGACGGCTTTCACGTCGTGGCGCGTTTCTGCCTCAATTTCGGCGAGCTCCGCGATCTCGTCGGCGCCGAAGGTGGCGGGGATGTCGCGGACGTAGGCGATGTCCTCAGCAGTGAGTGCCGGGGCGCCTGGAAGTACACCGTTGCTCGTGAGATGGATGAGCCATTCGACTTCAACCTGGATGCGTGCGCGGTTGAGCGCGGCTTCCGAGAGGTAGTCGACGAGTGGTGCGGCTTGGGTGCGGTAGCGGCCGTCGAGGGGGCCGAGGGCGATCGGGGGCTGAATGTCGGCAAGCGATACGAAGCTCATGCGCCTATTCTTCCATGCGTGCCCACGAAGCGGACTCTCTGTGGGCATTTTCGTCCCGAATAGTGAGCAATGGCTCGGCAATTGGGATTGGGTGGAAGTGGGGCGTGATCCTCGTGTGCCGGTTGTGCTGGCGCAGGTTGCTCCGGTTTGGCGCAGGTTACCGGCCCTGTTTTTCGGTGTTTGCTGCGCCAGGTGCGGACATTCGGCGCTAGGGATCCCAGGATCGGGCTGTAACTGCATGGCCTCGTCGTAACTGTGAACTGTGGTGGTAGGTGCAGGGATGTTCGATGACGGCTGCGGTTGGTTAAGTGCCGGGATTAGTTTTGTGCTTTGACCCAGTTGTGCTGGCGCAGGTTACTCCCGTCTAGCGCAGTTTACCGGCCCTGTTTTTCGGTGTTGGTTGCGCCGAAAGCGAGTGGGGAGGGATGAGTTTTGTGTTGGGAGGGGTAAGTCAGAAGTGGGGAGGTTTGGGAAGGGAAAGTGTCGGGGCTGGGTTGGAGTGGGTTGTGCTGGCGCAGGTTACTCCCATCTGGCGCAGTTTACCGGTCCTGTTTTTCGGTGTTCGCTGCGCCGAAAGCGAGTGGAGAGGGATGGATCTGGAGGTGGGGATGAGCCTGGCGGTGGGGTATTGGGATGGAGTAGGAGCGGGTGGAAGGTCGGGCCGGGGTGGCTGGCGCAAAAACATGTCGGCGGCAGCCGGGTGACTACCGCCGACAACGCACAGCCCGCTCAATCTACCTTTGTGGTGCGACGGCCTCGACTAGCGCATTAACAATCGACACGACGATGCCCGCTCCGAGTGCCCACCCGAAAGTGTCGAAGGTGATGCCCACGCCGAGCGACGTCGTGATCTGTGAAGCAATCATGAGAATCACGGCGTTGACGATAAGGAAGAACAGCCCAAGCGTGACGACATAGAACGGAAGTGACAGCAGCACAACGAGCGGCCGAACAAGCGCATTGAGCACCGCGAGCACCGCGCCAGCCAGCAGGTAGTACAGGATCGGGTTGAGCGTGGAATCGACATTCGTGAGATGGACACCCGCGAGGAGCTGCACGCACACCCACAACGCCAAAGCATTACCGGCAATTCGGACAAAGAACTTCATGACGCAAGCCTATCTGGCACTAATCGCGTGTGACGAGAGGAAGGGACAGGCAAGGTGGGGAGAAGTTTCGGGGCCGACGAAGAAGGGGAGTAAGTAGCGGGACTCGTGAGTTGAGCATTGGGGGCGGGTGCTTAAAGCTGAGGTTGTAGTAGGGCGTATCCTCGCGTGTTAGTTGTGTTGTTGGAGTGGGTTGTGTTGGCGCAGGTTACTCCCATCTGGCGCAGGTTACCGGCCCTGTTTTTCGGTGTTCGCTGCGCCAGGCGCAGACGATGAGCGCGCTAATAAGGGGCATCGAGCGTGCTAAGCGGCTCAGGATCGGGCGGCACGGAGTGCCTCGTCTAACTCCCATTTGTACACGTCCTGCCTCGCAAACCTCCCGCACGCTGGCACCTCCACCTCTCGAACCCGCGCTCCATGCCCCCGCTCCTCCGCATATATCCCGAACCGGCAAGGTGTCATTCGACGACCTCAACAGGTCGCCCCGCACACCTCCACTTCTCGCACCCTCGCGCTGCACTTGCCTTTGATGTTGGCGTATGCGCTGATAGGCGCTCGAACTCGCACGCCAGCGCGCCATTCCCCTTCCACGCTGACGCGCCACCTTCCGCGCTGCCCCACGCACGCCCACCTCTCGAACCCGCGGCCCACGCCCCTCGCACACATCCCGAATCCACGCGTACCACGGGCCGGCCGGCGTGTGCGTTATGCGGGTGCGAGGCGCACACTAGTGTTATGGAGAATTCGACGCAGATGTGGTTCCGTGACGACGTGCTCAAGCTCCCCGCGTACGTGCCGGGGAAGGCGGCCGATGCGAGCATGATTAAGCTTGCGTCGAATGAGACTCCGTTCCCAACACTTCCGCAGGTCCAAGCTGCGATCCTCTCCAATCTCGGCACGCTCAACCGCTACCCCGATTTGTATGCGCGTGAACTTGTCGGCGCGATCGCCCAATTGCATGAGTGGCCGGATGATGGCGTGGTTGTTGGTAATGGATCCACGGCGCTTATTGAAAAGATCCTCCAGGCGGTCGTCGTTCCTGGTGGCGAGGTTGTGATGCCCTGGCGTTCGTTCGAGGCCTACCCGATTGCGGTGCAGGCGGCGGGCGGGGTTTCCGTGAAGGTCCCGCTGCAGCGCGACGGCTCCCACGACTTGCGCGCGATGCTCAAAGCGATCAACGATCGCACGCGGGCCGTTCTCGTCTGCACGCCGAATAACCCGACAGGCGTCGCGATTCGTCATGCTGATCTGGCTGCGTTCCTCGACGAAATTCCCGTGTCGGTCCCAGTTTTGCTCGACGAGGCGTACGTGCATTTTGTCGAGATGGACGACATGGTTGATTCACTCGAATTGCTCCGCACCCATGAGAATCTCATCGTTCTCCGCACCTTCTCGAAGGCGTTTGGTATGGCCGGCCTTCGTTGTGGGTACGCGTTGTGTTCGGCGCCGATGGCGGCGGGACTTCGGGCAATCGCCACACCCTTCGGTGTGAATGCGCTCGCTCAGGTGGCGGCGATTGCGGCGTTGCGGTCGCAGGATGCCGTTGAAGCGCAGGTCAGGGTTGTAAGAGCCGAGCGTGCGAATTTGGTGGCGGCGCTCTCGGCGCAGGGATGGTACGTGCCGGAGTCGCAGGCGAATTTTGTGTGGTTCGAACTGGGGGCGTTGAGTGCCCGCATGGAAGCTCTGTGTGTCGAGGAGGGAATCACGGTTCGTCGTTTTGGCGACGAGGGCGTGCGCGTCTCGATTGCTGAGCCGGAGGGTTCTCTACGTCTACTCAAGGCTTTGGGGCGTTTGCGGGCTGAGCGTCAGGATTGACGACGAATTCCGCGCATGCGGAGTAGCCCTCGCGGATGAGGGCGACGAATCCGGACAATTCGCGAACTGGCATCGTGCCAGCCTGCGTGGTTGCGAGCATTCTTACAGAAGTAGTGTTGCCGCGATGGCCACACAGCTTACAACTTCACCCACGCCGATTGCCATGACGGAAACCGGGTGCCCTGCGCGCCCGGCCAGTGGCACGAGTACTGCCCGTGCTGTGAGCAGCACCCAGACGGCACCATGCCACATCGACACCGTTGCCCCATGAATTCCATTCACTGCGAGAAGAGCAATAACGGTCCAGGCACCATGCCACGCAATCGACGTCATTAGGTACCCGGTAGATCGTCGTTCTCGGATATTTGTCTTGACGTACAAGACGGTGCCGCCGAAGTAGCCGAACAGGAGAGCGGTGTGGAGCCACATCGTCGTCGTTCCAGAAAAACCTGAGGTTCCCGCAGATGAAACGTCCCAGGCGACCGGGAGGAGGAGAGAAGCTGCGGCAACTGTGGCGAAGCCTGACCAGAGCGAACGGTCTTCACGCAGCCATGCCGCAACCCCAGCAACGAGCACAAGGGGGAGGAACAGTGGCACCCAGCGCAAGAGATACGGGGCGACGACGAGTGTCGCGGTTCCGCATGCTGCTGTCGCGGTTCCGTACACGGCGACGGGGCGGGCGTACCGGTGGTTGAACCTCGATTTGAGCCACAGTGTCGCGGCGTAGAAACAAAAGTAGCCGAGCCACCACGTGGCCAGCAGAAGAATGTGGGCTGCTCGGCCGCCGCTTTCCATTATTCCGACGAGCGGCGGAACTGCGATCATGCCCCATGCGCCGTGGTAGCGCGGTATCCAACCTGAATTGCGTCCGCGACGTCTTGGGCGGGCGGAGGATTGCCTGCTGGTGGGGTTGGGTGTTGGTTTCGTTGTCACAAGATTGAGGTGACGATCAGAACGTCGTCGCTTCAGCACGACGAATCTTGAAGCCGTGCCCTGAGAGCTCGCTCCAACACTCGACACCTTGCGACTGATCCACTGTGCAAGCAAAACCGTTGTGCTCAATCGTCGAACCGTAGTTCGCGACGACCGACGAATTAAGCTCCTTCAAGCAATCCGCTTTCGTTTCCTTGGCGCGAGTGAGAGTGTAGGTCGCGGTGTAGCCCTCGCAGCCAGGAGGGGAAACGTAGTCGTATACGTAAATTGAGCAGGCCACGTTATCGGTGCCGAATTGGCAACGAATGTTATTTGCCGGGGTGGTGAATTCCGAGCTTGAAATCGCGCCGTCGCCCGCGGGGCGCACGACATGGAACCACGAGGTGTCGGCGGCGAGGCGGGCAGCGGTGGAATTCGTCGATTTCGTCAGCTTGTTCTGAAGATCAATTGTGAAATCTGCGCCGCACGCCTCCGAAAGGCTTGAGAGAGTTGAGGTGAAGAGCGTGTCGTCGCTTGCTGAGAAATTGTCGTGGTCAGCAAGATCAATAAGGGGTGTCACGGCAGAGCTGACATCTGCACAATCCGGTGACGCTGCGAGATCCTGCACAGCCTTCCGGGCCTTTTCCAGCGAATTCGCGCTTGCGGGCGCCGACGTTGCGGACGGTGCTGGTGTAGCGATCTTCGTGCTCGTCGCGCCATCGCCCACAAGCGAGCGACCCATCTGGAACGAGCGGATCATAAAGATCACCATGGCCACCGCGATAAGAACAACCGCTGAAAAAATGAGGAAGTACAGAGGGCCGCGCGACTGCTTCGCCGCCTGCGTATCCGACTGGTGGGAAACCGACGGCTGACCCGCCGTGTCGTACCCGAAGCCACCCTGTGCGAAGGATGAATTGTCGAAGGACGAGTGCGCGTGGGGAACGCCCGACGCACTGCCCTGTTCGTAAGCGCGCGACGAGCCTCCAGCCTGCGGGTTCATCTGACCGTTGGGCGTTGTAGGGGAGGTGTAATCGTCGGGTGTGCTCATTCGCTTCCCATCGTCAGGGCCGGAGCGCGGGGCGCCAGCCGGGCGGCATATAACTATTCCACGCTACCGAATTCGCTAGCGCCGAACCACCGAGAAGAGGGATTTTCGACGAAGAGCAACCAAACTGTTATCTGCTGTGAACGTGCTGTGACATTCCGTGTGAGGTGGGGCGCGTGTGGGTGGTGGTGTTGTGCGGCGTGCGGCGGCGAGGTGGCGTGTGGGCGTGCGGTGGCGTGGCGGTGCGCGGCGGCGAGGTGGCGTGGCGGTGCGCGGTATGAGCGTGGTGAGGTGCCGTGTGGCCGGACTGGATGGTTGCGGTTGTGCTGGCGCAGGTTACTCCTGTCTGGCGCATGTTACCGGCCGTATTTTTCGGTGTTCGCTGCGCCAGATACGACGGGATGAGATCGAAGCTTGTGCATTTTCAGCGCAGTGCCCGTCCCCGATATGTACTCGCACTGCCTTTGTCTACAATCTGTGTCTCCTCAATCTAGCTGACACGGATTACACGCACCCTTGTGCTGTAACTGCAGGGTGAGGATTCCGATTCGCAGTTGTCACGAAATACAGCTGTTGTAGGAGCAGGATGAGAGCCGTAACTGCGAATGAAAATTCTCGCCCGCAGATTAGCGACGAAATGCAGTCGGTCGAGGTTAAGTGTCGACGAGATACTGGTCGGCCGGGAGCGCGCGAGTACACAACAGTTTCAAAGTGGGTATTGGCAACGAGATACTGGTCGGCCGGGAGCGCGTATCACTGGATTTGATTGGAAGGGTTGCGGGTTTTTCGCTGCTGAACACGCCAGCATCTAACCCTCGCGACAGCGTCACCCCGCCGCATCACGTCGTAGCCTGCCGCACCACCCCGGAGTTAGCTTCGGGGCATGGCTGGGCGGCCGCCACATCCTCACATCATTGCCCCGCGGCACCCAGCGCACCATCATCACCCCATTGCCACGCCGCAGACCTAGCTGTGTCACAGATCTAGCTGTGCCGCAGTTCCTTGATGAAGTGTGTCCCGAGTGCCGGGAGCATTTGGACGTCGCCGGGGAGCCAATCAAGCTTGGTTGCCTCGGCCCATGTGAGCCAGACGAGAGTGTCGTGGCTGTCGCCGCAGTGTGGCGCGGGGCCAGCAGGGTCGAGCTCGGCTAGCCACAGTCGCATTGGTCTGCCGTTGGGAAGTGGCCAGTCGCCGGGAGTGTCGCGGTCCGGCGAGATCTGTGCACCAATGCGGATCGAACAGCCGAGCTCCTCGAAAATCTCGCGATGCAGCGCTGCTTCGGGGTACTCGCCTTCCTCGACTTTGCCGCCCGGAAATTCCCATTTTCCCTTGATGTTCTCGGGGTAGGAACGCTGTGCTGCGAGCAGTCGAGTGGGGTGTGTTAACGAATCGACGATGGCGGCTCCAACGACGAGTCCCCTCGCCGGCGGCGCGACTGATTCTCGGTTTCGGTGTGCCTTCGCGTGAGAATCGTGCTGCCGGCCGTCGGCCGTGTCCGCGGAGCAAGGAGAAGTGGCAGATCCGCATGAATGAGCGCGAGGGAACGAGTTGTTGGCGTTATTGAGCACGGCATAAGTATGGCACCGCGGGGGTGTAGGCGCGCGTCCCGGCCCGCCTCTCCTGCCCGACCTTCTTCTCCCGCACGACCCGCCGACCATAACCCGCCGGCGGCTTCACGCTCTCCGTGCCGCACCCCTCTCCGCGCTGCGCACCTCGCCTCTCCGCGTCGTATCCCCTAGCGGCCCCGTTCCTCCGGCATCCTTCGCGCGTGTGTGGGCTGGATTTCTCGCACACGCTGTTGCCTGCACACGCTGTCGCCTGCCAACGTTGTCACCTGCACACGTTGTCACCCGCACCCCTCTCCACACCGCACCCCTCGCCTCTCCGCGTCGTATCCCCTAGCGGCCCCGTTCCTCCGGCATGCTTCGCGTGTGTGGGCTGGAGTCCTCGCGGCGCTGTCACCCGCACATGTTGTCACCCGCACCCCTCGCCTCTCCGCGTCGTATCCCCTAGCGGCCCTGTTCCTCTGGCATCCTTCGCGTGTGTGGGCTGGATTCCTCGCGCCGTCGTCACCTGCACACGCTGTCGCCTGCACACGTTGTCACCTGCACACGTCGTCACCCGCGCTGCGCACCTCGCCTCTCCGCGCCGCATCTTTCCACTCCCTCGGCAAGTCGAACATAAACACAAGAACGACGAACGTGGGCACATTCCCTCGGGGGCATCGGCATAACAGAATGGCTTATGTAGGCAGTGACGCCTGCTCGTCGCGCGTAGCGACCGTACATCGTCGTACAAGGAGGATGAATTGACGACCCTCGCAATTGTGGGAACTTTTGACACGAAAGGTCAGGAGTTTCAGTATATTCAGCGCCTCGCAAAGAAGCGTGGCCTTGAGACGTTCATGATTGATACTGGTATTTTCGATCCCGCGTTCACCCCTGATGTGTCTCGTGGTGAGGTGGCGGCTGCCGCTGGTTACAGCATTGAGGAGATTGCTGCGGCTAACGATCGTGCTCACGCAACCCAGGCCCTGTCGGAGGGCATGAGTGACATCCTTCCGAAGCTCTATGCGGAGGGGAAGTTTGATGGTGTGTTATCGCTTGGTGGTTCGGGTGGCACGTCGATCGTGACGGCGGGTATGCGGAAGCTGCCGTTGGGTGTGCCGAAGTTGATGGTGTCGACGATGGCATCGGGGATGGTGTCGCAGTATGTCGGTACGAGTGACATTGTCATGATGCCGTCGATTGTGGATGTCGCTGGGCTTAATCGCATTTCTCGGCTTGTCTTTTCGAATGCTGTTGCTGCTGTGGCGGGAATGCTTGGTGCTCCTGTCGTGGGGCCGGTGGAGGACGACGAGGTTGCTGACGAGCGTCCGCTCATTGCTGCGACGATGTTCGGCGTGACGACCCCGTGCATCGTTAAAGCCAAGGAATACATCGAGGCACGTGGCTATGACGTCATGGTTTTCCATGCCACGGGAATTGGTGGGCGCACGATGGAGGATCTCATTGATGCGGGATTCTTCGCAGGCGTTCTTGATATTACGACGACGGAATGGTGCGACGAGGTTGTGGGCGGTGTCCTTGCTGCTGGGCCGCGGCGATGCACGGCGGCTGGGCGTGCGGGTATTCCGCAGGTCGTTTCGGTCGGTGCGCTCGATATGGTGAATTTCGGCCCGCGCGATACGCTTCCGCCGGAGTTTTCCGATCGCAACTTGTATCAGCACAATCCGACTGTCACGTTGATGCGGACGAATCCGGAGGAGCTTCGCGAGATCGCTACCCGTATCGCAGAAAACCTCAATATGTCTCAGGGTGAAACGTTGATGCTTATTCCTGAACGGGGCGTGTCCATGCTCGATGCTGAAGGAGGTGCATTCTGGGATTTGGAGGCCGATACTGCACTTGTGCAGACGCTGGAGGAGAAGCTCGATACGAGCAAGGTGAAGATTGAGAAGGTTGATGCGCATATTAACGACGACGAATTTGCGCATGTGGCTGCTCAACGCCTGCTTGATTTCTTGGCTGACGAGTAGAAGTACGTGAATACGCCGAGGGGTGTGGCGGGCGCTGAAAACGCCAGGCCCGGCACAACTAACCCGATGTGGGCACGTCGTGTTTAAGTGAACTTTGTGAAGAGAACGAAATAAACGAAAGGATAGACGCAATGTTGCGTAAGAACCGTTCTGAGATCCTCGCTGATTTTAAGGCGCAAACTGAGGCTGGGAAGATTCTCGTTGGTGTGGGCGCCGGTACTGGTATTACGGCGAAGTGTTCGGAGAAGGCTGATGTAGATATGCTCATTATCTACAATTCGGGCCGTTTCCGTATGGCTGGCCGTGGCTCGCTTTCTGGGCTTTTGTCGTATGGTGATGCGAACAAGATTGTGCAGGAGATGGGGCAGGAAGTTCTGCCGATTGTCCAGAAGACGCCTGTCCTTGCTGGTGTCTGCGGCACAGATCCCTTCCGTATCATGGATATCTTCCTGAAGCAGCTCAAGGAGCAGGGATTTAACGGCGTGCAGAATTTCCCGACGGTCGGCCTCATTGATGGTGTGTTCCGTGCCAATCTTGAAGAGACGGGTATGGGGTACGACCTTGAAGTGGAGATGATTCGGGAGGCACATAAGCTCGACATGCTGACGTGCCCGTATGTGTTTGATCCGAAGCAGGCTCGCGATATGGCTGAGGCTGGTGCTGATATCCTCGTCGCCCACATGGGCTTGACGACGAAGGGCACGATTGGCGCTGAAACTGCTCTCACGCTTGATGACTGCTGTGATCGTATCCGCGAGATTATCAAGGCAGGCCGCGAGGTTCGCCCGGACATCATGGTGATCTGCCACGGTGGCCCGATTGCCGATCCTGAGGATGCCGCATACGTGATCGGCAAGGTGCCGGAGCTCGATGGCTTCTTCGGTGCGTCGTCGATTGAGCGTCTGGCTTCTGAGCGCGGTATGACTGCTCAGGCGGCAGCTTTCAAGGCAATTACGAAGTAGTGACATCCAGACTGTGGGCCCCGGGGAGTTCGTGTCTCCGGGGCCCACGTGCGCAATGCTAACCGCGAGAACCCTGGGCACCTATGCTGCCGAAAGCTCCCGATACTCCCGGGGTGACATCCCGTTTTTCTTCTTGAAGGTTTTCGAGAATTGCACTGGGTCTCGGTAGCCGACGCTCGCAGCGATCTGCTTAATAGAGTGGTCAGTCTCCCGAAGGAGATCTTTGGCGATGTCGAGCCGGAAATAAATGAGATATTCGGTGAAAGTCACGCCCATCTCTGACGAAAAGATGGTGCTCAATCTCGAATGTGAGATATGAAGGATGCTGGCGATATCGGTGAGGTGAATGTCGAGAGAATAGTTTTCCGAAATGTACTGCTTGATGAAGTCAACGTGATCGGAACTCGTCATTCGTCGTCCGTGAAGACGTCGCATGAGGTTTTCAATAATCTTGTCTCCACCACTTTTGAACTCAAGGGCAGCCTGGAGAATCGCATTCTCAGACGGTATGCGGTCAAAGACAGATCCTCCGATATAGCCCTGGCAGGATGTGTGTGCATAAAGATACCGCATGTCTTCCGGGGTTGCGGCAGGGCCTGAATAGACCATACGGATGACGTCGGCATCGTCGCATGCGTCAAAAATTGCGGTAATGAGGTCTGCTGCACGAGTGAGGGATAGCTGCTGCCGCCCGCCCAGATATCCGCCGCGTGTGAGGCCAAGGTGAGCGCAAAGAATATCGGCCCCAGCATCGACCATCATGCGGGCTTCGTCGGCATTTGTGACAAAGGCGAGCGAAAGCAGACCGTTGTCGTGAGCAAGGCGGATCGCTGCAACTTCGTCGTCATACGATGTCCCCTCAGATTCGAGGGCGCGACGAAAATTCCCGTCAATCAGGGACAGAGTTGGGTAGTTGACGACACCGCTATATCCAAGCTCTGCAATGTGGGAGATGTAGTCGGGTAGGTGAATATTCGGGTCGCTTGCTGAAAGCCCAAAAAAGACGGGAGTGTCGTCGATCATCGGCAAAATTTCCCGCGAACCGAACTCCTCGACAATCATGTTCGAATCGCCATAACACAGGTAGGAGGCGTACGAACCTCGGCCAGCTTGGCGGTAACGTCCGGCCGAAAGCGCAAGAATCATATCAATATGCGCCATCTTGGCGAACTTCGCCGTGAGGCCGGAGCCGATTGCGGCACCGATAAGATACCCTTCGCCGTGTGCCTGGGCCCGCAGGCGTGCGAGTACCTTCTCGCGATCCATCGCAAACCTGCCGTTTCCTATGTGTGGTGATGCGTATGCCGTGTGTTGGCCTGGCAGTGGTCAATTCTGCAGACCTCAGAACTTCATCGTTGTGGGTACATCGTTCATTCTACGCGGTCAGAGAGATAGTTGAATATTGCGGCGACGATGGATGCGGGCGGCGTGGAGCGCCGGACGCTGGCTGAGAACACCTGCCTGAACGCGAGTGCCTGCCACCAGTGGAACCTCGCGAGCCACGCGAAAGGCGGGACGAACCCACACAAGTTCGCCCCGCCCATAAGCTCACTCAATCCGAGCAAAGTGGGTTATTCGTCGTCACCCTCCGAAGGAGCTGACACACCTTCCTGTCCATCGACATCCCCGATCTCAGCACCCGCATGTTCGTGCTCACGTTCGTACTCAGCTTCTTGCTCTGCGAGCTGCTCGAGGCCAGTCTTCGTCGACAACGCATTGTGCTTGAAGAAGAAACCGACGATAGCTGTCACCAGCAAGATCGGCACCATCATGAGGAAGATCGGGATGAGCGACTCGTTGTAGGCGCTCGCGATGGCGTCCTGGATGGTCTCCGGGAGAGTGCGAACAAGCGCGGGCGTGAGGCTCGACGTGCTTTCACCATTGGTCTGCATTCCGACGAGTGCCTGCTGCACTGCCGGGTCGCTGCTCTGCATGAGCGCAGCAATCTTCTCCTCCATGTGGGAACTGAGGCCACTGGCGAACGCCGTTCCGATAAGCGAGGCACCGAGCGACACAGCAATTTCGCGGAAGAAGTTATTTCCTGAGGTCGCAGTGCCCATGTGCTTGTGGGGTACGTCGTTTTGAACGAGCGTCACAAGGAGCTGGAAGAACAGGCCGATACCCAATCCCATGACGAGCCCGAGGGCTGAAATCACCCAGACGGGGGTGCTCGTCGTCAATCGTCCAAGCCCGAAGGCTCCGAACGCCGCGATAATGGGGCCGACGATGGGGTAGATGCGGTATTTGCCGGTGCGACTCATAGCGGTTCCGGAGAAGAGGCCGCCGCCGATCATGCCGACAGTCATCGGTACGAGAAGCAGACCCGAGGTGGTCGCGGAGAATCCGTAAGCCATCTGGAGGTAGGTTGGCAGGTAGAGCGTAGAGCCAACCATGGCGCCCATCGCGAGCATGCCCGACACGGTGGAGACGACGAATGTGCGGTTGGTGAGCACCTCGAAGGGGAGGATCGGCTCAGCCGCTTTACGCTCGACGAGGCCGAAGATTGCGAAGCAGAGCACGCCGAATATGCCAAGCCCAATAATGACCGGGCTGTCCCATTCGTACTGACCGCCGCCCCAGGTTGCGAGCAACACGATTGCCACGGCGCCGGCGTTCATGAAGACAAGACCAAGCCAATCGACGGGAGCCGATAGCTTGTGCTTCGGCAGCTTCAACGTAACGGCCACGGCAATGAGGGCGATGACGCCAAGGGGGAGGTTGATCCAGAAGGTCCAACGCCAGTCGATGGAGTCAGTGAGCCAGCCGCCAATGATCGGCCCGAGCACCGATGCGATACCGAACATCCCTCCGATAGGGGCAGAGTAGGTCCCGCGCACGCGCGGCGGGATGAGGTCGCCCATAATGGCCTGCGAGGAGATCATGAGGCCACCGCCCCCGAGGCCCTGGAGAGCACGGAAGATGATGAGTTGTGTCATGGAGTCAGCGAATCCACACAGCGCAGACCCGACGAGGAACAACGCTATGGCAATCATGAAGAGGTTCTTGCGGCCGATAAGGTCGCCGAACTTTCCATAAATAGGCATGGCGACCGTGATCGCCAAGGTGTATGCCGTGACGATCCACGCCATGTGTTCGGCTCCGCCGAGGCTACCGACGATCGTTGGGAGTGCGGTTCCCACAATCGTCTGGTCCATTGCAGAGAGGAACATGACGATAAGGAGGGAGGCATAGACAGCCCAAAACCGCCGGTCGGGGCGGAATTGCGCGGTGTCGTGCGCTGTTTGTGATGACATTCTTTTCTCTTCTCTTATTCTTCGCGTCGTCTGGTCTCGGGGTGGGGCTAGGCGTCCGTCCCCGCACGCGGGGCACATGGCCCGTCGATTGGGACTTTCGCGTTGCCCTCAAGGCCTGCTGGTGTTCGGGCTTTCCCGTGGTTTTCATGGCGTGTGCATGGCGCCAGTGTTGGCCTTGAATGATCCCGAGTGATGAATGCCGGTCGTTGGCTGGTGAGTGCCAGGTGCCGGCGGGAAAGTAACGGGGCGACGAGGTTCGTCGTCGTAGTTGGGGCGGGATTCGGGAGTAAGGGTCGGTTAGCTGTTAATGACCGCGACTCCCATGCTCGTCGTTCAGTATTTCTTCAAATATGGAAATCATTCGGTCAAGGGATGTGGCGAGCAGTGCGGAATCGGCATCGCGTTCGGGTGTGGCCATCCAATCATCAAGGGTTGAGCGTTCGATCGCCTGGGTGATGTGGACGGCCGCGCTAACCTTCGGATGATCCTCGCTGACACCGTAGCGTTGAGCGAATGCGCGACGCAACGATGTCATATTCTCTCGGAGTGACTTGTCGAGGATCGGGCGTACTTCCGGGTTCTCGCAGAGAATCTCTTTGACATGGCGGAAGTATGTAGAGGCGAGGGCGATTCGGGAGAATCGTTCCCGGAATAGCTCGCGGAGGCTGTCGAAGAAGGGGAGTTCGTCGCTCGCAATGAGAGCGCTTTCTGCTTCCGTGACAGGCATGGGGAGGAAGCCGAGCATATCGGCTTTTGACGGGAAGTAGTTGAACACCGTCCGACGAGAAACACCGGCATGTTCCGCAACGTCGTCCATCGTGACGGCCGAGTAGCCGCGTTCGAGGATGAGATCGAGCGCTGTCATGCGGATCGATTCCTCACGGCGCCGTCTGAGTGGCTGTTTGGAGGATTCGTCGCTGTGAGCGTTGTGCGTGGCGCTCGTGTTTGTGGTGCCACGAGGAGCTTCGTCGGCAGCTTGTGTGGGACGACGAAGTTCGGCTTCCGTTGTGGGTGCTGATGTATTTTTTGGCACCCGAGTACGTTACACCGAGTGCAATTATGCACCAAGTGCAAAATTTGTGAGGCTTGGCACCGTGGGATACGGCACGCCGTCATATGGGCGTGATACTGCCAGTGATGCATGAAGCTCACGTGGAGGTGTGGCGCTTTTCTCGCGAGGTTCTGCCGGTGACCGGTGATACGGGGCTCTGTAGGAGGGCAACTGCCCGTCGTTCTTGATTCGCGCCGGTGACAGGTGATGCGGGGCTCTGTGGTTGTGGGCGGGCTTTTTGTTGCCGCGTAGGTTTGTGCTTATTAGCTGGGTTTGTAGCTGCGACGAGGTTCCGTGGTTACCGCGTGGCTCTGCGGTTACTGCGTAGGTATGTGCCTATTGCACAGCTCTGCACCTTCGACGAGGTTCCGTGGTTACTGCTT
>JADYUX010000014.1 GCA_021532125.1 Arcanobacterium haemolyticum | reverse complement strand
TTGAGGGTGACGACGAAGCATCGCTTGCTGAGCGGATCAAAAGCGTTGAGCGCGCTCAACTTGTTGAATCGGTTGGAGTGATGGCGCGGGAAGGCTGGTGGGTGGAAGGGCGCCGGGCAGGGTTCGGCAACCCGTGAATCGCCTCAGCCAAGATTCGTTCACAGGTGTAATCGGTGGTCATCTGCATTCTCGAGCGTTCGGCCACTGGTCTACCCGTGCTCGCAGATAGAAAGAAAGAGCTATAACCCGAGCGCATGAGTGCCTTATCCTCGATGGGCCGACTTCTCATGACGTTGGTAAACCACCTCATGATTCTTCTCTTGACAATGGCCAATGAGCCTGGCTTGCCAATAAGCCAGACATGAGTCGTCCCTGCCGCAAAACCAGGGTGAGGGACGACTTCCGAAAGATTGTTAGTGAAATTTTACCAGGTCTATCTGTTTTTATAAGAGTGGGATAAAGCGAGTGCTTGTCATAGGCGATGTGCTTTATTAAGAACATCGTCACGTAAGCCGACTGACGCGGAGAGTATTTCGATCCCGAGAAGGTATCCTTCACTGTCGACGTCAATTGTCACTTGCGTTTGTCCATTCGGTGTTTCGATGAGGGAAATCTGTTGAACCGCTTCTCCTGGTTCAATGTCTTTACCAAAAGTAATATAGGCGGCATCTGCATCGGGGTCGTAGGTTATCTTCATTAAGCTCATCCTTTCGTGACTGTAATAATATTACCGCTCTTGTTGTCTACTATCACACGAATTCTATTTTTCCCTTTTCCTTGAGTGAATACTGATGTGCCTTTCTTTCCTGCCGTTTTCATTCCATTTGTAACCACCTGCTTGATCAGTGCTTGACTCACACCTCTAGCAGCGGCTTGAGTCAACGCATGACGAGTAAAGTGACCCATAATAGCTAAAGCGGAAATCCAGAAAGGATCAGCAACGACAGGAAAAACTGTTCTTGCATCTGTATGAACATGTTGAATGAGGCGATGACCGTCAATTATGTAGTCTGTGTTGATACTCGTTCCGTGTGCATCAACTGCCCAAGGCGAAGTAAATGTTCCTAGCAAGTTATTCTTCTGGTCCCATACGGCTATCCCGCCGTCTTCTAGGTGGGTTAGACGATAATCAGGGTTTACGGAAAAGGAGTATTCCTTTGGAGAATCCGCGTTGGGAATGTGAATGAGAGACCTAAAAGCGCCGTCTCCCTCATCGCGTACTACTACCGAATAGTCTTCCTCTGTGTTCGAGCTGGGAGTTTGAAAGTCATTGAGCGATTCTGTGGGAAGTGTTAAAGAGAGTTCTTCCCCCGTGATTGTAGGTGCTGTAACAACAACATCGTCAATCCGAATTTCCCCTTCGTTGATCAATAGGGTGTTTTGATAAACCTCGGGTTGGGTATATATGGCAGCTTCGATGTCCTTTGAGATATCTCGTGACCACGTACTTGAGTGCGATATCTCAGTGGCGGAAGTGGCTCCGGCAGTGCCGAAAAACAGTGCTAATGCTGTAAGTGCTCCTACGGTTGATTGTGCACGGTGCTTGTTAAACATTGGTGTTCCCTTTATTGTGTCAATTTGTTTTGGTGGTTCATGGCGTCGGGATCTGGGTCGCCTGCCGTGGTGGAGGTGTGAGGAATCTATCAAGTGTTGATTTGTGAAACAAATGCGTTGCGAAAAAGTTCGATGCGTAACGTTTCACGAGAGTCATAAGCGGACTCACCTGTGTCGTATCTGTCGTCATGGTTTGTGCGATCCGGGTGCGATTCTTGCGCAGGTGACGTGTCCCGTTGTTGAGGGTGACGACGAAGCATCGCTTGCTGAGCGGATCAAAAGCGTTGAGCGCGCTCAACTTGTTGAATCGGTTGGAGTGATGGCGCGGGAAGGCTGGTGGGTGGAAGGGCGCCGGGCAGGGTTCGGCAACCCACGATAAGGCAAGGGCGCAAATACTGGGAGGCGCGTCGAACGGATCACAGCAAAGCCAATCCTCGCCAGACGTCACGTAAAATAGTCGTGCCCGCAACTGGCGTTGAGGTGGTCACCACCGGGGAGCGGGATCAGATTCCATCGAGTGTCGCACGCCTGGGCCCTCGTTTTTCGGTCAAAGAAGTCACCAGAGAATGAGGGATGGGATGAGGATTCCACTGCGCCGCGCCATTATTTCCGTATACGACAAGACGGGCATCGAAGATCTTGCCCGCGGCCTCGTTGAAGCAGGCTGCGAAATCATCTCCACAGGTTCCACGGCAACGACGATCGCCGCAGCAGGCATCCCAGTCACTCCCGTCGATTCCATCACGGGATTCCCCGAGTGCTTCGATGGTCGCGTCAAAACCCTCCACCCCCTCATCCACGGCGGAATCCTCGCCGATCGCCGGCTCGATTCCCACCGCGAGCAGATGGGTGAGCTCGGCATTGAACCGATCGACCTTGTCGTCGTCAATCTCTACCCCTTCCAGGCGACGGTCGCCTCGGGTGCAAGTGAAGATGACTGCGTCGAAAAGATCGACATTGGCGGCCCGACAATGGTGCGCGCCGCAGCGAAGAACCACCAGAGCGTCGCAATCGTCGTCAATCCCGCACGCTACGCACAGGTTGTGGAAGCTGCCAAGGCGGGCGGCTTCGAGCTTGCCGAACGCAAGGAACTTGCTGCGGAAGCCTTCGCCCACACAGCAACCTACGACTGCGCTGTGGCAACGTGGATGAGCCAGGAGCTCGTCGGCGCCGATCACCCAACGTTCGTCGGCCATGCGTGGAAAGAGCAGGCGAGCCTACGATACGGTGAGAATCCGCATCAGCGTGCGGGCCTCTACATCGAGGAAGGCGCCACGGGCGGCCTGGCATCGGCTCACCAGCTTGGTGGCAAAGAGATGAGCTACAACAACTACCAGGACACCGACGCGGCTATCCGCGCAGCCTGGGATCACACCGAGCCATGCGTGGCCGTCATTAAGCACGCCAACCCGTGTGGTGTCGCTATCGCCGACACGATTGCTCACGCTCACCGCAAGGCCCACGCGTGTGATCCTGTCTCCGCATACGGCGGTGTCATTGCAGCCAACCGCGAAGTCACGCTTGAGATGGCGCAGCAAGTCAAGCCCATCTTCACCGAGGTTATCGCGGCGCCCTCGTACGAGCCCGCCGCGCTTGAACTCCTCCAAACGAAGAAGAATCTCCGTATCCTCGTCGTCGATGGAAAGAACGAAAGCTACGATCTTCGCCCGATCTCCGGCGGTCTTCTCGTCCAGGAACGCGACCTTCTCGATGCTGAGGGCGACGACCCGGCAAACTGGAAGCTCGTCGCCGGTGAAGCAGCCGACGAAGCAACGCTACGCGACCTCGAATTCGCGTGGCGCACAATCCGCTCCGTCAAGTCGAACGCGATTCTTCTCGCCAACGATGGTGCCACGGTCGGCGTCGGTATGGGGCAGGTCAATCGCGTCGATTCCTGCAAGCTCGCGGTTGAGCGAGCAAATACGCTCGGCGCTGAGGTGACGTCGGATACCGACAGCGCTGGTGGTGCTGACGGCTCTACTCTCGCCGCAAGTGAGGAGCGCGCGCGTGGAGCCGTCGCAGCCTCAGATGCCTTCTTCCCCTTCGCCGACGGTTTCCAGGTGCTTGCCGATGCCGGAATCCGCGCCGTCGTTCACCCCGGTGGTTCGATTCGCGACGACGAAGTGATTAAGGCGGCGCAGGACGCTGGCGTAACGATGTACATGACAGGCGCACGCCACTTCTTCCACTGACGATTCACGGCTACTGACGATTCGCTAGATAGCGTGAGAGGGGCGAGCGGGGTGAGGAACCTGCTCGCCCCTTGTGGTCTCCTGCCGAGATTCCTGCACCTCGATGCGCCGATTCTTCCGATCGTGTGCCTCGGGATCGACGAATAATCCGGGGACGTTTGTACTGAATTTTTCATTCGTCGTATAGCGTCACATATCGCTCTCACCAGCGCTTTTGTTGACCTGCGCGCATGGCACACCGGGACGAAAGTCGCGGACTTTTCTCATTTAGCCACAGCCACGACCTCGTCGTGGATAAAGTAGGGGCGATGGCCAACAACGAAGGGGTAGATATGGCATTCGATCAGGCGTTTATTGACCGCGTCGTCGCTCAGGCACAAGCCTGGACAACCGAGTCGCAGAAGTATCCGAACTCTCGCGCTGCACTGCTGTTGGCCGATGCGCTGCGCCACGAGCAGGGCCTTGATTTCACGGTGTCGTTCGTCGATGGGGTGATCCGCCCTGAAGACCCGCGAGTGGCAGCGGATAACCTCCGTAAACTCTCCTCCCGCAATACCGAGTTCCTGCCCGCCTACCTCGCCGCGCCTGCGACATACGGTGGCAAGCTCGCGCCAGTGGCGCCGAAGCTCGCACAAAAGACAGCGGAGAAGGTTTTTGCGGCGCTCGTCGGCGATCTTGTCCTCGATGTCAGCCCGGACAAGCTAGGCCCGGCAATAGCGAAGCTCCGCGAGGACGGCTCTCGCCTCAACCTCAACCTCCTTGGCGAGGCAGTGCTTGGCCACGACGAGGCTCAGCGCCGCATGGATGCGACGCGTGAACTCATCGAACGTCCCGACGTCGATTACGTATCTCTCAAAGTCTCGGCTGTCATTGGACCGCACGCGCCGTTCGGACACCAGGCCGCCGTGGACGACGCTACAGAGAAGCTGCGCCCACTTTTCCATCGTGGAGCTGCAACCAACACATTCATCAACCTCGACATGGAGGAGTACAAGGATCTCAACCTCACAATCGACGTCTTTAAGCGGCTGCTCGACGAACCAGAGCTCCTGAACTACCGAGCAGGTATCGTCCTCCAGGCATACCTCCCCGATGCGCGCGATCGTCTGCGTGACCTCACAATCTGGGCGAAGGCGCGCCGCGCACGCGGCGGAGCACCCATCAAGGTGCGAATTGTCAAAGGCGCGAACCTCTCGATGGAGACGGTGGATGCGCAGATACACGGGTGGAGCCTCACGGTTCAACCATCGAAGCTCGATACGGACGCCAACTACCTGACAGTTCTCGACGAGGCGCTCCGCCCAGAAAACATCGACGCGGTGAACATCGGCGCCGCCGGAATGAACCTCTTTACGATCGCTTTCGCCGTGCTGACGGCGAAAGATCGTGGCCTTGTCATCGGCGACGGGGTCGATATCGAGATGCTCGCCGGCATGGCAACGCCGCAGTCGCGAGCCGTGGCAGATACCGTTGGCCCGCTCCTTTACTACGTGCCGGTGGTCAAGCCTGAAGAATACGACGTCGCGGTTGCCTACCTCGTTCGTCGCCTGGAGGAAAACTCGGCTCCGGCAAACTTCATGTCGCATGTCTTCCAGCTCGACGAATCCGCAGTTTTCGAGATCGAGGCCGAGCGTTTCCGCAACGCATTTCAGAAGGCCGCTGAGGGCGACCTCGCGTTTGGCCCGCGCCGCACGCAAGATCGTGCAGTGGCACGCCAGGTCCCTGCCGTTTTCGGCAACACACCAGATACTGACCCCTCGCTCGATGCCAACATCCGATGGGCCGAGGAAATCGCGGCGCGTATCCCAACGTCAACGCTCGGCACGGATATAGCCGACGCTCACACGATTGGGAGCGACGACGAGGTGGAGGCCCTCCTAGAGCGCGTCAGGGTGGCGGCACGCACGTGGGCGGCTAAGTCCGGCCGCGAGCGCGCCGAGATTCTCCGTAAGATTGCCCAGGGCCTTGAAGATCACCGCGCCGAGCTTATTGAGGTGGCCGGTTCGGAGGCTGGGAAGGCGATTGACCAGGGCGATGTTGAGGTATCGGAGGCGACGGATTTTGCGCTCTACTATGCCTCCCTTGCCGAGCAGCTTGATTCTCTTGAGGGAGCGACGTTTAAGCCTGTGGAGCTCACTCTCATTACGCCGCCGTGGAATTTCCCGATGGCTATTCCTGCTGGTGGGGCGCTCGCGGCGCTCGCGGCTGGTTCGGGTGTGCTGTTTAAGCCTGCGTTCCTCACGCGCCG
The DNA here is from genome assembly GCA_021532125.1 of Arcanobacterium haemolyticum. Taxonomy (GTDB): domain Bacteria; phylum Actinomycetota; class Actinomycetes; order Actinomycetales; family Actinomycetaceae; genus Changpingibacter; species Changpingibacter haemolyticus_A. The sequence continues at coordinate 21,522 of JADYUX010000014.1, read as the reverse complement.
TACGGGTGCGATAATCGCCAAGATCATGTGGGATGCTGGCGTGCCTGAGGATCTCATGGCGCTTGTTGATCTTGAACGCTCGGCGTCTCGTCGTCTTGGTGAGAAGCTTGTGCGCAGTGCGGATCAGGTGATTCTGACGGGTTCGATTGAGACGGCGCAGATGTTCCGCTCGTGGCGCCCCGACTTGCGTCTTTTCGCTGAGACCTCGGGGAAGAATGCCATTATTGTGACGCCCCATGCGGACATTGATCTTGCTGTGCGTGATGTTGTGACGTCGGCGTTTGGTCACGCTGGGCAGAAGTGCTCGGCGTCCTCCCTTGTGATTCTTGTGGGATCGGCGGGCTTCTCTAAGCGTTTCCAGCGTCAGCTTGTGGATGCGGTGCGTTCGCTTCATGTGGGCTATCCGGAGGATTTGGCTACCCAGATGGGGCCAGTGATTGAGGAACCGAAGGGCAAGCTGTTGCGTGGTTTAACGACGCTTGGGCCTGGTGAGTCGTGGGTGATTAAGCCGCGCCAGCTCAGTCCGACGCTGTGGACGCCCGGTGTGCGTGCGGGCGTGAAGCCGGGGAGCGAGTACCACCTCACGGAGTACTTTGGTCCGATTCTTGGTGTGATGCGTGCCGAGAGCCTTGAAGAGGCTCTCGAGTGGCAGAACGCTGTTGATTTTGGCCTGACGGCTGGTCTTCATTCGCTCGACCCTGATGAGATTGACTACTGGTTGGAGCACATTGAGGCTGGAAACGTGTACGTCAATCGCACGATTACGGGCGCGATCGTTCGTCGTCAGCCTTTCGGTGGTTGGAAGCGTTCGAGTGTTGGCGCTGGTGCCAAGGCTGGCGGGCCGAACTACCTCTACGCCCTCGGGCATCTTGAGCCTGATTTTGACGTGGATATTCCGTCGCGTGTCCACATTGGCAATGACATTTTGCGGGCGGCCCGGGAGGTTGCTTCGACGATGACCGTTGTCAATCATGAGCGTTTCCTCAAGACCTTGTGGGGTATTGACCGCGCACTGGCGGGTTTGAGTGGTGAGGATCCTTCGGGCTTGTCTGTTGAGAAGAATGTGTTCCGTTACCGCCCGGCGAAGGAGACGATTATTCGTTTGTGTGGCGACGAATCCCTTGGTGCTTTGCTCTCGGTTGCCGCTGGTGCGATCGCCGTGGGTGCGCGCCCGCAGATTTCGTCGGCATTGGCTGTCTCACGCCAGATGGGTGACTTCTTCGCCAAGTATGGTGTGGTGGTGACGAAGGAGAGCGACGAGCAGTTTGCGCGTTCTCTTGCGGCCCAGTCGGAGAATGTTGATGGTGTGCGTGTGCGTGTGCTCGGTACGCCTGACGTGAGCCTGACCGAGGCCGTCAAGGGGAGCGTGGATGTGGCGTTCTTCGACGAGCCGCTCACGGCAAACGGGCATATCGAGATGCTTCCGTTTGTGCTGGAGCAGGCTGTATCGGCGACGAACCACCGCTTCGGCAACCCGACGCATCTTCTTGATGGTGTGATCTGACAATCTGCGCCGGACGCTGTGAGGGCGTGACGCTGTGAGCAACGGGCGCGCTGGTGAGGTTTCCTTGCCGGCGCGCCCGTGTGTTTATCCGAGTCCGCGTGTTTATCAGGGTCCGTGTGTTTATCCGAGATTGAGGCGCAGTGCTTTTCTCGCCTTGGATACCTCGCGGGGCGAGTCGATTCCGAGGAGAGCGACGAGGTTGGGGGCATGCCAACGGTAGACGGTGCCAGTTGATGTCGTTTCGATCGTGGGTGTGACGCTGGCGGGAACGGTGCCGATGAGGCCGATCTCGTGGCCATATTGCGTGGAGAAAACTTCAGGTGCGTCGAGGCGTGCGGGTAGGGGAAGGCCGAGAATCGTGCGGGCTACCCGGGCTGCGTCGCTGAGGGCCTGGGTCCAATGCCCACCGAAGCGCCACGAGCCGTCGCGCATGAGGGTGTCGGCGCAGTCTCCGGCCGCATACAAACCGGGGAGCGTCGTGGGGGAGTCGGCGGGCGCGCCAGGGGCGGCGGGCGCAGCGATGGCGTTGCCTTCGAGTGTGACAGCAACTCCGCCGCGCGGTGAGCGCAGCCCACAGGTGAGGAAATCGAGGCGTGGCCGGGCGCCGGTCGCTTGAATGAGGACATCACAATCGGGGTGAAGCTCGGGGTAGGGCGTTCCGAGGTGGAGGTTGACGCCGGCGTCGAGGAGCCAGCCCTCCCAAAGGTCGTCGAGCTGCCCATGAAACGTTCGTCCAAGAATGTGAGGTGAGGCCTCCCAGAGCTCGACGTTCGCGCCGCGCTCCGCGCACGCACCAGCTATTTCCGTGCCGATCCAGCCGGCCCCGACCACATGCACGCGGCTTCCCGGTGCGACCGCGGCGCGGATCGCCTCGGCATCCTCGCGCGTATAGAGGGTATGGGCGCCCGGTATCGTCGCTAGGGGCGCCGCACCCGAGGCAATAACGAGAGAATCAACAGGTACGGAATCGTCTCCGGTGACAATCCAGCTCTCCCCATCCTGGCGAATCGCCGTAGCTTGTCCGCGCACGTCTAATCCCAGCTCATCGGCATCCCCCAAGCCGTCGTCAGCAAGGCGGTGAAGATAGTCGCCAAACACATCCTTCGAGAGCGGCGGGCGATCGTAAGGGGATTCGTCGTCGTCATTCCATACGACGATCGTGCCATCGAAACCATGACCACGCAGCTCGGCAGCAACGCGCAGACCAGCAATTCCCCAACCAACGATCCCGATAGTCATGAACTCCATGCTACGGAGTTCGCCTCCAATGCTGAAGTCATGCCGCGCCGGGGCCTGACCCGCCTGGATACGCCCAGCGCTACGCGCCGCCGCGAAGCCATGCCGCGCCGGGGGCCTGACACATCGCGAAACACGCCGATGCGCGGGCGCTCAGAGACACGGCAGGAGAGATGGACAGGGGCGGGGTGTAGAGTCGGAGCGTGAGAGATATTCGCGTACCACTACATGCCACATCTGTCGTATGGGTGGCATCAGTGTGTGCCGTGGCCTACCTGTGGGATGCCTACGCCGCCACGATGTACATGGCAGGCTCGATGACGCTCGCAACGGTCGGCCGATTTTTCACGCCCGAGAGTGTCCTGCCCTATGTCCGCGGCAAGTATGTCGATACCGCGATTTTTGCTTTCTTCGCAACGGGACTTTTTATCCTCTCCCCGTGGGCAGACATGCGTATGTTGAGCTAACGCCGCGCCACCAGATGAGCTAACGCCGCGCGCCCGTGCTGCGGTAGCGTGATCGCTCCGCCAGCTCATCGCGCCAGGTTGAGCGATACGCCTCACCGCAACGAGAATAGAACCGTGGACCCCCTTTTTAAGAACATCCTGTTCGTTCTCATCTTCACAGCCATTGGCGGACTGTTTTCTGCGTCAGAAATGGCGCTCGTCTCCCTCCGCCAAACACAGATCGACGACATGGCAGATAAAAGCCCGCGAGGCCAGGCCGTCAAACGTCTCACCGCCGATTCCAACCGATTCCTCTCGGCGGTTCAAGTGGGAGTGACAGTTGCGGGGTTCTTCTCGGCCTCTTTCGGCGCCTCCGAAATCGCCCCGGTCCTCGCACCCGTTTTCACTTCATGGGGGATGCCGGCCGCCGGCGCCTCCACGCTCGCATTTATCCTCGTCACCTGCGTGATCGCCTACCTCTCCATCGTCTTTGGTGAACTCATCCCCAAACGCATCGCCATGCAATCGGCGGAGGCGATCGCGCTCGCGGTGGTGCGCCCTCTCGCAGCTATCACAGCCTTGCTGCGCCCGGTGATCTGGTTCCTCGGAGTATCGACGAACACTGTGCTCCGCTTGATCGGGCGCAATCCGAAGGAACAGCGCTCAGAAATGGGGGTTGCTGAGCTACGCGCCTTCGTCGCCAGCCAAGAGACAATCCGCGATGACGAACGAGAGATGGTCGTCGAACTGCTCTCTGTGGGTGATCGCACGGTTCAAGAAGTCATGACACCGCGAACCGAAGTGGAATTTCTCTCGTCGGATATGCCGATTGAGGAGGCACAGCGGGCCGTCTCCAGCCTTGACCATTCGCGCTACCCGGTGCGGCAAGGCGATTCCGACGACGACGTCCTCGGCTTCATCCACATCCGTGACCTTATCGTTCCCGCACCCACGGTCCGAACTGTCGGCGATCTCGTCCGAAAAGTCCTGTTCTTCCCGACAGGAAAGCTCGTCCTTGAAGCCCTCACAGAGATGCGCGCCAGCCACGAACATATCGCCGTCGTCGTCGACGAATACGGCGGCACCGATGGCATCATCACCCTTGAGGACGTCGTCGAGGAATTCGTCGGGGAAATTCGCGACGAATACGACCACGAACGCCCTGTATTCTCCCGCGTGGGCGAAATGGAAACGATTGACGGGCTCGCCAATCGGGCGGAAGTGCAGAAAGTTCTCGGCGTCGAGCTACCCGATGGGCCTTACGATACGTTCGCCGGATTCTTCATCTACGAACTTGGGCGTATGCCGAAGCGGGGCGACGAAGTCGAATGGGAGAACCTTCATCTCACGGTATCCAACATGGATGGGCGCCGGATTGATCGGATTACGGTAACGCGCGTCGAACCGGATGAGCGTGGCGAAAGTGGTGACGAAGGCGCGTCAGAGGACGCCTGAAGGGTGGCACGTGGCGTTGTGTGAGCGGACGAACTTTTCGGCAGATCGGCGCGGGATTCGTCGTTAATCTCAGAAGAAGCTCGTTAAAATCCACGGAAATGCGCGCAAAATATCTTGACGCCGAGTAATCTTCACTGTGTACCCAAACGTATAAGGAGCGCTCATGGCGAAGATAAAGGTTGAGGGACCCGTCGTAGAACTCGACGGCGACGAGATGACACGGATCATCTGGCACGACATTCGTGACCGCCTCATCCGCCCCTACTTGGATGTGGACCTTCACTACTACGACCTCTCGATCCAGAACCGCGACGCCACCGCCGACCAAGTGACCATCGACGCAGCGGAGGCCATCAAGAAGCACCACGTGGGCGTCAAATGCGCAACGATCACACCCGACGAAGCCCGCGTCGAAGAATTCGGCCTCACGAAGATGTGGCGCAGCCCCAACGGCACGATTCGCAACATCCTCGGCGGCGTCGTCTTCCGTGAGCCCATCATCATCTCCAACATTCCACGCCTCGTGCCCGGGTGGACGAAGCCAATCGTCATCGGACGCCACGCCCACGCTGACCAGTACAAAGCCACCGATTTCAAGGTGCCTGGCGCTGGAACCGTCACCATCACGTACACGCCCGACGACGGCTCCCAGCCAATCGAAATGGAAATCTGCAAGATGCCCGAAGGTGGCGGCGTCACCATGGGTATGTATAACTACAACGAGTCGATCCGCGATTTTGCCCGCGCCTCCTTCAATTACGGACTTCAACGCGGCTACCCCGTGTATCTCTCGACGAAGAACACGATCCTCAAGGCCTACGACGGCGCATTCAAGGACATCTTCGCCGAGGTCTTCGAGAGTGAGTACAAGGAGAAGTTCGACGAAGCCGGGCTCACGTACGAGCACCGTCTCATCGACGACATGGTTGCCTCCGCACTCAAGTGGGAAGGCGGCTACGTGTGGGCGTGCAAGAATTACGACGGCGATGTGCAGTCCGATACGGTTGCCCAGGGCTTCGGATCGCTTGGCCTCATGACGTCGGTTCTCATGACACCGGATGGTCAGACTGTTGAAGCTGAGGCCGCGCACGGCACCGTGACGCGCCACTACCGCCAGCATCAGGCTGGAAAGCCGACGTCAACGAACCCGATTGCGTCGATTTACGCCTGGACGGGTGGCCTCAAGCATCGCGGCAAACTTGATAACACGCCCGAAGTTGTGGGTTTTGCTGAGGCTCTTGAGGACGTCATCATTCGTACGGTTGAAGGCGGGCAGATGACGAAGGACCTCGCTCTGTTGGTGGGCGGCGATCAGGAGTGGCTCACGACGGAGCAGTTCATGGATGCTCTCGATGAGAATCTTCGTCGTCGCCTCGCGTAGAAGGTGACGGTACCCGCCTGGGGAGCTGCGCGTAGGTGATGGGGTGCTGCGGTGCGGGAGTGCATCTGTACTGGGGTGCATCTGTACTGGGGAGCTGCGCGTAGCAGTGCGTAGGTACTGGGGTGTATCGGTACGTGGTGCATGGGTACGGGTGTGCCGCGGTGCGGGGGTGCATTTGTGCTGGGGTGCTTCGCGTAGCAGTGCGTAGGTGCTGGGGTGCATCGGCACGGTAGTGGGCGGTGCGCCGAGTTGCGTGGCGTCTGGCGGGGTTTGGTAGCTCGCGTGCTGCATCCGCGTGGGTGTGGCGTGCGAACGTATGTGCGGGTGAGCCTCTTCCCTGAAGGCTCAAGAAGGGACTCGCGCAGCGGAGAGGGCCTGGCATTGAGCGTCGCCAGGCCTTCTCCATTGATGCTGAGCGTGCGCGACGAAGTTGGCGCGCGGGTAACGAGGTTAGTGTGCGGTGCGACGAGGCTAGCGTGCCCGGGCGAGGGGGTCGCCCCTTCTCGACATTGGAAATGCGCCATTTCGCCAAGGTGAGCGTGCTGTAGACGAAGTTAGCTCGCGCGGGCGACGAAGTTGGCTCGCGCGGGCGAGGGGGTTAGTGTGCTCGGACGACAGGGTTAGTGTGCGGTGCGATGAGGCTAGCGTGCCCGGGCGAGGGGGTCGCCCCTTCTCGACATTGGAAATGCGCCATTTCGCCAAGGTGAGCGTGCTGTAGACGAAGTTAGCTCGCGCGGGCGACGAAGTTGGCTCGCGCGGGCGAGGGGGTTAGCGTGCTCGGACGACCGGGTTAGTGTGCGGTGCGACAAAGTTAGTGTGCGGTGCGACGAGGCTAGCGTGCTCCCGCGATCGGGCCGATCTCCTTGGTGAAGCGGGGATCGGCGACGGTGTAGAGCACGTCGGTAAGGTCAAGCCACCAGGGGTCGTAGGGGAGGCGCTTGACCATGTCGATCTGCTCGTCCATGTGCGCGATCGGCTGCACGGATTCGACACCGCGGTGGATTCCGACGTAGGAGCCGCGGTATTTTCCGCACCCGAATTGGCGGTCGAGTTCGTTCACGGCAATGCGTGAAAGTTGGACTGCGAGGGTGCGGTCGAATGGAGCGGGATTGCCACCCTGCTGCATGTGGCCGAGGCGCACTGTGCGGACGTCGAAAAGGCCATGCCCTTCGGCCTCAAACATCTGGGTGAGCATTTCCGACGTGTAGTAGTTGGAGGCTTCTTCGTTGCGCAAGACAAGGTAGAGGTTGCGGCCGCGTGCAAAGCTTTCAACCATGCGGGAGGTGTCGGCAGAGAGGTCGGCAAGCGAGATGCCTGTTTCCGATAGGTAGACGCGTTCGGCTCCAGCGGTGATTCCACTCATGAGAGTGAGGTAGCCGCAGCGGCGCCCCATGGCTTCGGCGACGAAGCAGCGGCGAGAGGCCGAGGCGGATTGCTTGACGCGGTCGAGGGCTTCGGCGTTGGTGTTGAGAGCGGTATCGGTGCCGATAGACAGATCGGTGCCGGGAAGATTGTTGTCAATAGATGCCGGAATAGCAATGAGTGGAATACGGAAGGCGGGGTAGCGGTCGCGTTCCTTCTCCATCTCGTAGAGGGCCTGGTATCCGGAGAATCCGCCGATCATGACGATGGCATCGATCTGGTTGTTTTCGATAGAGCGCCCGAGTGCGTAGAACTGGTCAAGGTCGCAAATCTTGCGGCGTGTGCCAAGTGCGGCACCGCCGGCTCCCGACCAGCCGTCCACATCGCCCCAGGTGAGTTCGCGGATATTCCCGTCGAGAAGACCGGGGAATCCGCCATCCACTCCGAGCATCGTGTATCCGCGATCAAGGCCAAAGAGGACGACGGCGCGCGCGGCTGCATTCATGCCGGGCGCGAGGCCGCCGGCGTGGAGAACCGCGACGCGCGGGCTGCGGCCGAGCGGGGAATCGGCATCGTGAGAAGGGGCTGCCGGCGAGGAAAGGGTCTGAAAGACGTCAAGCATCGTGCGGTAACTTGAGCCGCGCGATGCTACGGCCTTATCCCATTCTCCGTCTGACATGAAATCGCGTACGGCGCGCGTGTTCTTGATGGCCTCCATGAGCGGCACGCTCGTGATGTGGTTGTGTTGGGTGACGATGATGGAAGGCTCGGCCTCAGCTCCGGCTCGGATCACTTCGAGAGCGGCAGAATAGCCGAGCAGCGTGGACATCCAGCGGTCGTAGGCAGATGGAGTACCGCCGCGTTGTACGTGGCCGAGCGATGTAATGCGCACGTCTTCACCGAGCTTTTCGGAAAGTACATCGCGTACCTGTGCTGCGGTGATGGGCTCGCCCGAGCGATCTTGTGCACCCTCGGCGACGACGATGATGGAATCGCGCCGCCCCGCTGAACGCGCTTCGCGGAGCTTGCGACAAATATCGTCCTCCCAATCGTCAGCCGGAGGCATTTCTGGAGTAAAGACGTAATCGCAACCGCCAGCAATAGCACTCATGAGCGCGAGATATCCGCATCGTCGCCCCATAACTTCGATGATGAATGTGCGCTGATGTGAAGCGGCCGTAGAAGAAATTGCGTCGATAGCTTCGATGATTCGGTGGAGTGCAGAATCGGCGCCGACTGTCATATCTGAACCGACAAGATCGTTATCGATCGAGCCGACGACTCCCGCGAGATGCAGCTTTGGGTGAGCGGCGGCTTCGTCGGGAAGAATCTCACCGCGTTCGACAAGTTCATCAAGAAGTTCAGGCCACAGCTCGCGGAGTTCGTCGGCGCCGGAAAGTGAGCCATCTCCACCGATGGCAACGATGCGATCAATGCCTATCTTGACGAGATTGCGCACGGCAGCGCGTAGGCCGGAACGTTCACGGAATTCGGGGCAACGGGCAGTGCCGATGACGGTGCCGCCCTCGCTGAGGGTGTTGGAGACATCTGACCATCCCAGCTCGCGAATGAGATCGCCACCTTCGACGGCGCCGCGCCAGCCTTCAAGGATGGCATACGGTTTGACGCCCTCGTGAATGGCTGTGCGGACGGCAGCGCGGACGACGGCGTTCATCCCCTGGGCGTCGCCGCCCGAGGTAAGTACGGCGATCTTCAGTGGCTCTGGAGTAGTCATGGTTCTCATTGTGCCAACCCCAGCGACAAAATTTGGGGGTGAGAAGGCCTAACGGTCGTTGAATTGTGAATGAATGAAGCAGTCTTTGTGCTGGTTATCGGCGTAAATCTGGTGAAGTGAAGGCCGTTGGTGCTGCTGTGCGAGGGCTTGAAAAGGTGGTGCACGACACAATTGGGGTTGTCGTGGAGGCACGATTTCTCAAACTCTGAGAAGTTTCGTGACGAAAATTGCTGATAGCGAAGGAGTCGGCAAAATCTCATCGATATTTTGTCGCCCACCCGGTATAGCCTTATTTTGTCAGCAACGACGAGGGTACGAGCCCGCGTTACGTCAGCAAATCCGAGAGGACGATGAGATGAATCCTGTGGATGCAACAACCACACCGGCCTGGGCGGAACTCTCTGCTCTCATGTCTGATTACGCTCCTGATTTCCGTAAACAATTTGCAGATGATCCTGAGCGCGCGCAACGTTTTACTTTCGAGGCTGGCGATTTGTTCGTCGATCTCTCGAAGAGCTATCTCAATCCCGATATTCTCGCCGCTTTGCTTGCGTTAGCGAAGCAGGTGGGTGTGGAGGAACGTCGTGACGCGATGTTGGCGGGAGAACATATCAACGTCACGGAGGATCGCGCAGTACTCCACACCGCCTTGCGCCGCCCGCAAAGCGATACCCTCTCCGTCGATGGTCAGGATGTTGTTGCTGATGTCCACGAGGTGCTTGGCCGGATGTTCGCGTTCGCGGAGCAAATTCGCTCAGGTGAGTGGAAAGGTGTCACGGGTAAACCGATTGACACGATTATCAACATCGGGATTGGCGGCTCGGATCTCGGCCCTGTCATGGCATATGAGGCGCTCAAGCCCTATGTACAAGATGGCCTGACGTGTCATTTCATCTCGAATATCGACCCGACGGATGTTGGTGAAACACTCAAGAACGCGGACCCGGAAACCACGCTCTTTATTGTTGCCTCCAAGACTTTCACTACGTTGGAAACACTCACGAACGCGAAGGCATGCCGATCCTGGTTCCTCCGCGAGCTGAGCGAACGCGGAATTTCGGCCGAGGGTGCAGTGGCCAAGCACTTCGTCGCCGTCTCCACAAACCTCGAAAAGGTCGCCGAATTTGGTATTGATCCGACGAACGCCTTTGGGTTCTGGAACTGGGTTGGCGGCAGATATTCCGTTGATTCGGCGGTCGGGCTCTCGCTTGTCATTGCTGTTGGTCCAGAGAACTTCACGCAGTTCCTCGGCGGCTTCCATAAGATCGACGAACACTTCGCCTCGGCGCCAGTCGAAGTAAACGTCCCCCTTATCATGGGCCTCCTCAATGTGCTGTATGTGAACTTCTGCGGTGCGGCAACTCATGCGGTGCTGCCTTACTCGCAGTACCTTCACCGTTTCCCGGCTTACCTCCAGCAACTGACGATGGAATCAAACGGTAAGCGAGTGCGGTGGGATGGTTCGCCGGTAACCTCGGCCACGGGTGAAGTTTTCTGGGGCGAGCCAGGCACAAATGGCCAGCACGCCTTCTACCAGTTGATTCATCAGGGCACGCAGCTCATCCCCGCAGATTTCATTGCCTTCGCGAATCCCACATATCAACTTAGCGACGGCGAGAACGATCAGCACGAGTTGTTCCTCGGAAACTTCTTCGCACAAACGAAGGCTCTCGCCTTCGGAAAGACAGCCGACGAAGTACGGGCCGAGGGCACACCCGAGCAGATCGTGAGCGCGCGAGTTTTCCCTGGCAACAAACCGACTGCATCGATCATGGCGCCTGCACTTAACCCGAGCGCTCTCGGCCAGCTCATTGCTCTCTACGAGCACATCACCTTCGTTGAGGGCGTGATCTGGGGGATTGACTCCTTCGATCAGTGGGGCGTCGAGCTTGGCAAGCAGATGGCACGAGATCTCACGCCGGCGATTGCAGGCGATCCCGAAGCACTTGCCGCCCAGGATGCTTCGACAGCTCAGCTCATCTCCTACTACCGCAAGCACCGGGAGTAAGAGAAGTAAGGGTAGAGTGCCGGGCGGTGCGGGCGCGGTGCACTGGGGCTGCTGTAGGTGAGGGGCTCCCGTGCTGGTGCGGGCGAGGCTTGCTTGTGCGGCGTAAGCGTGACCAGGCTGCACGGGTGCGGCGAGGTGTGCCCGGCTCGCACGGAGGTGGAGAAATTCGTGGGGCCTTTGGCACACCTCGGCCCGGCATGAGGCACTAGGCTGGATACGTTGGGCTAAGTCGCCCAGAACACATACGACTCGAAGGAGTTACTCGCATGGCACGTACGCCTGTAACCGTGACCGTTACCGGCGCAGCCGGCAACATCGGCTACGCACTTTTGTTCCGCATTGCATCTGGTGCACTGCTTGGCCCGGACGTTCCGGTTAAGCTCAACCTGCTCGAGATTCCGCAAGCTGTGAAGGCCGCTGAGGGCACCGCTATGGAGCTCAACGACGCCGCATTCCCGCTGCTCGACTCCGTCAACGTCTACGACGACCTCAACGCTGCATTCGATGGCACAAACGTTGCACTCCTCGTTGGTGCACGCCCCCGCACCAAGGGTATGGAGCGTGCAGACCTCCTCGAAGCTAACGGTGGCATCTTCGGACCTCAGGGCAAGGCCATCAATGATAACGCGGCAGACGACGTTAAGGTGCTCGTCGTCGGCAATCCTGCCAACACCAACGCCGTTATTGCGATGCACTCGGCGCCGGACGTGCCGAAGTCCCGCTTCACTGCAATGATGCGCCTTGACCACAACCGCGCTATTTCGCAGCTCGCCGAAAAGACGGGTGCCCGCGTATCCGACATCAAGAAGATGGTCGTGTGGGGCAACCACTCCGCTGACCAGTACCCGGATGTTTCCTACGCGACTGTCGCAGGCAAGCCTGCCACGGAGCTTGTCGATTCCGCATGGCTCGAAGATTACTTCGTGCCGACTGTCGCTAAGCGCGGCGCGGCGATCATCGAGGCGCGCGGTGCTTCGTCGGCAGCGTCGGCAGCATCGGCAGCTATCGACCACGTGTACAACTGGGTCAATGGTGTCGCTGAGGGTGACTGGGTGACGCCCGGCGTCTACCAGGATGGCTCGCACTACGGCGTGCCCGAGGGCCTCATCTTCGGTATGCCAGCGATCGCTGAGGGCGGCGAGTGGAAGATTGTTGACGGTCTTGACATCTCCGACCGCACCCGCGCCGGCATCGAGCACAACATCAAGGCGGCTCAGGACGAACTCGACGCGGTCCGCGCACTCGGCCTCATCAAGTGAATTGGTAAGGCACCCCACTCGCCGCTAACGCAGTGAGAGGGAAGGCCGTGTCCGCACGCAACTGATCGCGGTGGGCAAGGCTGCGTGTAAGACGATGTGGGAGGCAAGCTACGGCTTGCCTCCCACATCGTTTTTATGGGGGCGCAGCTTGGAGGTGGGGCTGCGGCTGTGGCTGGAATGTGTGGCTTGGAGGCGGGGCTGCGGCTGTGGCGGGAATGTGGCGAGGGTCTGCGGTAGGTGCGGGGCGTGGCGAGGGTTGGCGGTTACTGCAGTTTTCGGGGTGTTGTAGGCGCAGATTCTGGCTGTAACTGCGGGCTGTGGCTGTAAGTGCCGAGTGTCGCTGCGGCTGCCGAGTGTGGCAGTTGGCGCAGGCCGTGGTGAGGGTTCGAGATGACTGAGGTATTTCAGGGTGTTGTAGCTGCCGATCCTGGATGCAACTGCGGGCTGTGGCAGTAAGTGCCGAGTGTGGCGGTAGGTGCTGGGCGTGGTGAGGGTTGGTGGTTACTGCAGTTTTTCGGGGTGTTGTAGGCGCAGGCCGTGGTGAGGGTTCGAGGTGACTGAGGTATTTCAGAGTGGCGGTTATGCCTCGATCGGGTGGCGTAGCCGCAGATTCTGGCAACAACTGCGGAGCGTTTGCCGTGACCGCAAAGTCCGACGACTTCCAGCCGATGTGTCACCATTCGTCCGCCTCTCCCCGTGAGCTAGACGATAGCGCAACATCTTTCGCGGGCCTACACTTCCTACATGCTTATCCTGTCCGCGATTCTTGCCGCACTTGCCGCCGCCCTCCATGTATTTATTTTCTATCTCGAAGTATTCGCCTGGGAGGGTGCACTTGCCCGAAAGATTTTCGGTCCACAGAGCAGCGACGAACTTCGAATCACCACGTTTTATGCGTACAACCAGGGAGTTTATAATCTCGCGCTCGCGGTCGTAGCTGGTGTTGGTGCTGCCTTGTCGCTCACGGGCGCAACATCCGTTGGCAGTGCGCTGATCCTGGCAGGCGCGGGCTCGATGCTGGTCGCGGCTCTGGCGCTCGGGGCGAAGTCGCCGAAGCACCGCAGCGCCGCGGTCAAACAAGGTGCGCTGCCGCTCCTCGCGGTGATAGCAACGCTGATTGTTGTTTTTTCCTAACAACTCGTTTCACGCTTATGGCCTGCTGTAATTGGCGGGCCATTTTTATGTGCCGACGAGCGACTTCCTCTGCAGTTGGGCACGATCCAGGGAATAAAGAATACAGATAAGGAAACGAGCACATCCTCATGCGTGGTGGCGCAAGATACACCGGAAAATTGACCCGGTGAGGTGCGCCGGATGGTAAGTAGCCTGCGCCAGACAGGTGTTAGCTGCGCCGGGCGGGCGAGGGCCTGCGGTTACTGCAGAGTTTCGGTGTGTCGTAGCTGCCGATCCTAGCCGCAACTGCCGACTGTGGCAGTAAGCGCTGGGCAGGCGGCATACTGCGCCAGGTCGGCCAGGCGAGGGCGTCTAGCAGGTAGTGGCGTAGGCGTGCATCGAAGTGGCGCAGGATACTCCCGAAAATTGGCTCGGTGAGCTGCGCCAGATGGGTGTTAGGTGCGCCGGCTCGATTTAATGCGGTAGCAAGTCGGTGTTGAGTGCGCCAGGCCGGGTGTTACCTGCGCCAGGCCGGGTGTTACCTGCGCCAGGCCGGGTGTTACCTGCGCCAGATCGAACGAGTGGAACAGCGGCGCAGGCCCACGCACGCCTGGCCACGCCCACGCACGCCCACACGCACGCCCACACACGCACGCACGCCTGGCCACGCACACACACGCACGCACACACGCCCACACACGCACATGCCGTTCCTACAAAATGCGCGGCGGCGAGCCAGAGTGCGACTAGAGAGCCGCGGCAACGTCGCGAAACGTGAGTGAAAAGCGAGGCGGGCCTGGGTGCGACACCACGCAGCACCTCAGGCCCGCCCCCCCCTGTGGCGAGACAGCGGACAGGTATCTCGTCACGTGTACACGGAGCGCTCACGCGGGCAGCTCTGTGTACGCCAGCGGGCGAATCGGACGCGGCGGAGGCGCCCATCGCTGCGTCGGACCCATCGGCGCCCGGCGCTGTCGGTGAAGGAGAAGTCGGTGACATGCCATTCGGGGTCGTTGACGATGGGGCGGATTTTGGCGTTGATGGAGGTGATGTCCTCGGGGTAGGTCCAGGGGCGTGGTGATGTCTTGCCGTGGGCACGGTCGTCGATGGCGAAGGAGAGGTAGTCGCCGGAGACGAGGAGTGGCTGGTGGAGGGTGCAGTCTTTGAGGTTTTCGCGGTCGCGTTTCCCGTTGACCATGCGGTATGCGCGGGAGTGGACGACGAGGTCGCGGATTGGTGTGGGGGAGGAGTTCTGGAGGAATATTCCCACGTAGTAGCGGGGTGCGTCGGCTAGGGGAGGCGCGGCGAAATTTGTTTCGGAGTTGTTCGACGAATGGTGTGGGGACGACGAATCGGCGATGGCGATGTCTGTGGTTTCTGTGCGCTGAGGGAAATCGACGCGCACCCACCAGGCGTTGATCTTCTCGGCTTGGGCTCGGCGCTTGGCACGCCCGGTGTTGAAGGCCTGCCAGAGGCCAAGAATGAAGCCGACAATTGCGATGGCGAAGGTGACGTTGTCGTGGGTGACATGCCGGGTAAGGAATTCGAACATGATTACTCCGGGTGGAAAAGGGCGCGCTCACGCCAAGGATGGAAAGGTGGCATGAACGCAGGAGGAAAGAGAAATGTGGGTGTGGGCTTCTCTGCCCACACCCACATGTGTTTACTTCTGTGATGTGGTGGCTTCGGTGGAGGGAGCTACCACAGGGGTGCTGTTGGGAGGTGTTGAGGTTCCTCCGCGGGCTTCTTCTTGGGCGGCCTTGATGGCGTCATCAAGGTTCTTTTCGGCTGCCTTTACTCCGGCCTCGGCCTCGGCAACTTCGGCCTGCTTGGCATCTTGGGTGGCTTGGGCTGCGCTGGCTTCCTGCTGGGTGGAGGTGACGGCATCCTGGGCGGAAGTGACGCCGGCTTCGGCGCTGGCGACGCCCTGTTCGGCGTTTGTGACGCCGGCTTCGGCTTCAGCGATCTTGCGATCGGCGTCGGCAATAGCCTGGGAGGGGTTGTTGAGGGCTTCGCGCTCGGCTTGGGCGGCGGCTACCTTGCCTTGTTCGGTGGTTACCTTGCCCTGTTCGGTGGTGACGATTCCGGCGGCGGCAGCAGCAGCCTGCTCGGCGGTGGCAAGCTCACCCTGAGCCTTCTCAAGCTCGGCCTTAGCAGCAAGGTTCGCCTCAGATGGAGACTCAGTGGTAGGAATGTCGAAACCGACAGACTTGGAAGTGGTGTCAGGAGTGATGTAATAATTCTTCCAAGAATCCATCCCTGTGTAAACCGTACCATCCCAATCGACAGGGGCCTTCAGATCTTCACCGAGATAACCAGCAAGCTTATCCTTATCGATCCACACAGCCTGAGACTTATCAATATCAAGCTTTTCGGCGAGGTTGTAGTGCTTTGACGGATCAACGTACCCTCGCATCGTAGCATGAACCATGCCATCCTCGCCGATGTACATGGCAATAGTGCCGTAAGCGATACCGTCATTTAGCATATTCCTCTTATGTCCAGCAGAATTAATCCACTGCTTCATAAGAGCCATCGTGACATTCATATAGTCACTCTCAGTACCAAAATCACCAGCCCACTGACGGCTCAGCCAATTAGCTGCAATATTCTCCATCGTGTAACCATGCTCAGCATCCTTGGTATCGTGCTTAATCTTGCCCGTGGAGTCATATAGAGCCCAATTCTGCTCAGACCAATCCTCAGCATCGGCATAACCAGTCTCATTCCACGCAAGCTCAGGCAGACCAGCCTGGGCACGATACTCATTCCACACCGTGAACGCCGCAATCGACATCACACGCTGCTTCTCCTCACGAGTCATCGCATCCCAATCAGCCTTCTCCTGCTCCTTCACCGTCACATCATCCTTGACTGCCTCGTAGGCGGCGGAGGCAGCATCAACGGCGGCCTTCTTCTGCTGGACCGTGGCGTTCGCGCCGGCTGCGGCTGATGTTGCTGCATCCAGTTTCTCCTGCGCTGCTTCGAGAGCAGCCTGAGCCTCAACAATCTTCGCATCAGCATCACGCTTAGCCTGCTCAAGGTTCGTCGTCACCTGCTCACGAGCGGCCTTAGCCTCAGCAACCTTACCCTGAGCAGCGGCAACAGCAGCCTTAGCATCAGCAACGGCCTTCTTAGCAGCCTCAACCTTGGCCTTAGCTGCATCAACAGCAGCATTCTTCGCTGCTGTGGCAGCCTTTGCCTCTGCAAGCTCGGCGTTCTTCGCGTCCAGGACTTCCTGGGCCTTGGCGAGAGCGGCCTTTGCTTCGCGGATCGCCGCGGTATCGTACTCCACCTCGGGCGGTGTTACAGGAACGTCCGTGCCAGGGTTTGGATTGACTGTGCCGCCGTTACCGGGCTGTTCTGGGTCTACCGGGTTATTCGGCTGGCCGGTGCCCGGCCCCGGGCGGGAGGGCGTGCCTGGCGTGCCCACGCCCGGTGTGCTTGTGCCTGGAGTGCCCGTGCGCGGAAGGGTCACTTTCACCGGAATACGCTTCCCGCCCGCTGTTGTGACACAGCCGCGGTTTACCACACGGCGTGAATCCGAACCAGCACCAGGCGTAGCCGCAGCGGACGAATCTCCAGCATCGGCGGCTGCATTGGCCGATGGTGACGGCGCGGCGCTTGGCGTCGTTGACGGCGCGGGGCTTGGCGTGCGGCTAGGCGTAGCGGTTGTGGACTGCGAGCTGCTCGGGCGTGGAGATGCCTCGTTACTCGACGAGTTTGATGCACACGCCGAAAGCGTGAGGGCTATCGCTGCGCCGAGTGCAAGAGTTGCGGGGAGTCGGTGTGACGGTGACTGCTTCATGTGACGAGCCATATCTGCTCCTGAAAATCGCGTGAATTGGCCAATGCGGAAGGCCCTATCACCCAACGAGCGTATTTAGCGGGGGGGGGGGCAACTTTTGGGCTATGTCCCGCCGAACCCCCACAAGCGCAAGATTTTTGATAAACGCACAGGTCAACGGGTGAAAATCGCCTTTTCGTGCTGATGCTTCAACATTCACTTACATTGTAAATATGCTGGCCACAAGCTCATATCTCCACGTGTGGCATTAGTCACATCTCGCTCACATGGTCACCCCACCCACGCCACAACGTCGTCGCCCCGCCAAGCCATCCGAAAAAACAAAACAGCTCCCCGCCGCACACCTCCACGCGATAACCTAGATACTGGCCGCAACTGGCGCCTGAGATGGACACCATCGGGGAGCGGCTCTCAGTAACGCGGACGATCGGTCGCTCGCCTGGGCCAATCACCGCACGGAGGGCGCGAGCATGCGCCAAGGAGGACACATGTCTGAATTCGACCAGCCCATTTCCAGCCTCGATCCCGACGTTGCGGCAGTGCTCGATTCCGAACTCACCCGCCAACGTTCCTACCTCGAAATGATCGCCTCGGAGAACTTTGTGCCGCGCGCCGTGCTCCAAGCCATGGGCTCCGTGCTCACCAACAAGTACGCCGAAGGCTACCCCGGGCGCCGCTACTACGGCGGCTGCCAGGAAGTCGATAAAGTCGAAACCCTCGCCATCGAGCGCGCCAAAGCACTATTCGGCGCCGAATACGCCAACGTCCAACCCCACTCCGGCGCACAAGCCAACGCCGCCGTGTACCACGCCCTCGTCAACCCCGGCGACACCGTCATGGGCCTCGAACTCGCCCACGGCGGCCACCTCACCCACGGCATGAAGATCAACTTCTCCGGCAAAAACTACACGATGGTCGCCTACGGCCTCGACCCGGAGACATACCGCATCAACATGGACATCGTGCGTGAGAAAGCGCTCGAAACCCGCCCGAAGATGATCATTGCCGGCTGGTCCGCCTACCCCCGCCACCTCGACTTCGCAGCCTTCCGCGAGATCGCCGACGAAGTAGGCGCCTACCTCTGGACAGACATGGCGCACTTCGCCGGCCTCGTCGCCGCCGGACTCCACCCCAACCCCGTCCCTTACTCGGACGTCGTTTCCACCACGATCCACAAGACCCTCGGCGGCCCCCGCTCCGGCATGCTCCTCTCCCGCGACGCCGAAACCTTCGGCCGCAAACTCAACTCCGCTGTCTTCCCCGGCCAGCAGGGCGGCCCACTCATGCACATCATCGCGGCAAAGGCCGTAGCATTCAAGGTAGCCGCAGGGGAGGATTTCAAGAAGCGCCAGCAGCGCACCCTCGAAGGTGCCTCGATCCTTGCCGAACGGCTCTCGGCTCCCGACGTTGCCAACGCCGGTGTCTCGCTCGTCACCGGCGGAACGGACGTCCACCTCGTCCTCGTCGACCTCCGCAACTCCGAACTCGACGGGCAGCAGGCTGAAGATCTCCTCGACGAAGTCGGCATCACGGTGAACCGCAACGCCGTGCCGTGGGACCCACGCCCAGCGAAGGTCACATCCGGCCTACGGATCGGCACGCCAGCCCTCGCCACACGCGGCTTCGGCGCCGAGGAATTTACCGAAGTTGCCGACATCATCGCCACGGCCCTCGTCGACGGGAAATCCGCCGATGTTGAGGGCTTGCGCGCACGCGTAGCCAAACTCGCCGATTCCTTCCCACTCTACGAAGGCCTCGACCAGACGGGTGCAGGCGACCCGGCGAACCAGGCAACCGCTGGTGGTGCACAGTGAGCGCCCAGATCCTCGACGGAAAAGCCACCGCTGCGCAGATCAAAACGGAGCTCGCCGCACGCGTGAAGGCCCTGCCGACGCAACCCGGGCTCGGCACCATCCTTGTGGGGGAGGACCCCGGCTCCGTCTCGTATGTGGCTGGAAAGCACCGCGACTGCGCGGAGGTAGGCATCGCCTCCATCCGTGAGGATCTTCCCGCGAACGCGAGCGCGGAGGATATTCGCGCAGCCATCGAACGCCTCAACGCCGATTCAGCCTGCACCGGCTACATCGTGCAGTTGCCCCTCCCCACAGGAGTGCCCGTCAACGAACTCCTGGAACTTATCGACCCGGAAAAAGACGCCGACGGCCTCCATCCCACCAACCTCGGGCGCCTCGTCCTACGCGTCAACGAGCCGATCACCTCGCCACTGCCGTGCACACCAGCCGGCATCGTTGAGCTGCTCGACCGGCACGGAGTTGAACTTGCAGGGAAGAACATATGCGTCCTCGGGCGCGGCGTCACCGTAGGCCGCTCCATCGGCCTACTACTCACGCGCCGCGACATCAACGCCACCGTCACACTGTGCCACACCGGCACCGTTGACGTGCCTAGCGTTGTGCGCGAAGCGGACGTTGTGATTGCCGCTGTTGGGCAGGCACACTTCGTCAAGTCCGAATGGGTGAAGCCCGGCGCCGTCGTTGTCGATGTTGGTGTTTCACGGGTTTACGACGAGGAACGTGGCAAGTACGTCATCACCGGCGACGTCGATCCCGCCGTGCGCGAGGTCGCCTCGTGGATCTCACCGAATCCCGGTGGCGTGGGGCCGATGACCCGCGCCATGCTGCTCGCGAATGTCGTCGAGACCGCCGAACGTCATGCGGGAATCACGAAGTAAACAATATGAAGTGAGCGAGGACCGCGACGACAGTGGAAATCGCGTCGTAAGAGGATGAGCGCCCCGTGGCTCAGGCTGCGGGGCGCTCGCCCTCTATGGGGGCCCCTTTGAGGTGCATACCTTATATACGGCTCGCGATTGCTTCGGGGCCTCGTCGCGGCGGTGAGGCGACTCGCGAACCAAGCCAGACACCTCCTGCGTGTAGAGGCGCATCCCTTGTAGTCGAGGTGGAGATGCCGGGCGAATGTGGCAGCTCAATACATCGACGGCACATCCCTTGTATTTCGGGTGCATCCCTTATATATGCGGCTCGCGATTGGTTGGGGGTGCGGAGAGTTCGCGGGCTCGTCGTGGTGGTGGGGGCGGCGGCTTGCGATTGGTTTGGGGCCTCGTCGCGGCGGTGAGGCGACTCGCGGTCGGCTCAGGGGAGCGGGCATCGTCGGCCCCAAAAAATGCGCTCAAATTTTGTCGCAGGCATCCGTTACCCTTGTCGTGGAAGTTGGCGAGGGCGAGAGGGCGAGGCTAATACTGGCTCTCACACGGCGAAATGCTGTGCTACGGAGGAGGAAACGTGCGGATTACAACGTGTAACGTCAACGGTTTGCGAGCTGCTGTGCGCAAAGGCATGCCTGAATGGCTGGCGCAAGCCCACCCAGATGTGTTGCTGCTCCAGGAAGTGCGGGCGCCAGATGAACTTATTGCCGATCTCATTGGCCCGGGATACCAAGTCTTTAATCGTGCGTGCGATATCAAGGGGCGCGCTGGGGTCACTGTCGCAGTGCGTGAGGGGATTGATGTTGCAGCCGTGCGCGATGGCGTGGCAGTGGAAGGAACCGAGGAGCCGCCAGCCGATACCGGGCGCTGGCTCGAAGTTGTGCTACCACAGTTTGACCTCACAGTGATTTCGGCCTATCTCTTTTCCGGAGACGCGAAGTCGCCAGAAAAGATGGCAGAAAAATATGCGCATCTTGACCTCGTGACCGACCGCCTGCGCGCCTTGCTTGAGGCGCGCAAGCATACCAGCGAAACTGCATATGCAACGCCGCAAGGCTCCACAATTCCGACGACGAATTTCCTCGTCGCAGGCGATTTCAACATTGTTCATACGCCGCTCGACATTAAAAATTGGAAGCCCAACCACAATAAAACCTCGGGCGTACTTGACGACGAAATTGCATACCTCGATCGCTGGTTTGGCGAACTCGGCCTCGTCGATGTGCAGCGTTCGCTTACAGGGGAGGAACAAGGCCCATACACATGGTGGTCGCAGCGCGGAAAAGCCTTCGAGAACAATGTGGGCTGGCGTATCGATTACCAGATGGTCACGCCTCAACTAGCTGGCGCGGCGCGTAGCTACACGATCGGGCGAGCTGCATCCTACAGTGAACGCTTCTCAGACCATGCACCGCTCACAATCGAATACGAGATCTGACGCAGCGCAAGGCCAGAGGGAGCTACGCGCGAGGTCGCTGTGCTCTGGGAAACCCCGGTGCGTGAGTACGGGTGCCGGGGAGCTTCGTTGT
>JADYUX010000013.1 GCA_021532125.1 Arcanobacterium haemolyticum | reverse complement strand
TAAGGATGCGTTGAACGCTGAGATTGGTGAGGAAGCGTCTGTGAAGGCCTCCGATGCGTTTAAGAATGCTTCGGGTGAGGCGAAGGATGCGTATGAGAAGGCGTTGGCTGATGCTAAGGCTGTAGCGGAGAAGACGGATGCTACGCAGGCTGAGGTTGATGCTGCTACCAAGGCGTTGGCGGATGCTGCTGGTGCTCTTGATGGTGCTGCCACCGATAAGGATGCGTTGAACGCTGAGATTGGTGAGGAAGCGTCTGTGAAGGCCTCCGATGCGTTTAAGAATGCTTCGGGTGAGGCGAAGGATGCGTATGAGAAGGCGTTGGCTGATGCTAAGGCTGTAGCGGAGAAGACGGATGCTACGCAGGCTGAGGTTGATGCTGCTACCAAGGCGTTGGCGGATGCTGCTGGTGCTCTTGATGGTGCTGCCACCGATAAGGATGCGCTCGCGGCAGAAATCGCGAAGGAAGATTCCGTCAAGGTTTCTGACGCATACACCAATGCCACCGGCGATGCGAAGCAGAAGTACGAGGAAGCCCTCGCGGCTGCTGAGTCGGTCAATTCTGATCCGAACGCAACACAAGCGGATGTCGACAAAGCACTGAAGGACCTTCAGGATGCCACCAGCAACCTTGGTGCGAACGACATGTCTGGTCTTATCAATGCGATTACCGACGCAAATATCGCTAAGAGCTCCGATGCATACAAGAACGCATCCGACGAGGCTAAGCAGGCTCTCGACGAAGCGCTCAAGAATGCGGAAGCAGTTCGCGACAACCCGGATACGACCGCTGCTGAGGCTGCGGCCGCCCAGAAGGCACTAGAGGAAGCAACCTCGAAGCTCGATGGTACGGCTACGGATAAGACGGCGCTCGAAACAGCTATTGGCAATGCCAATACCGGCAAGGGTACCGATGCGTACATGAATGCTTCCGACAAGGCCAAGCAGGCCCTTGATGAGGCACTCGCCGCTGCGGAAAAGGTTAACGCTGATCCAAACGCAACACAGGCTGAAGTGGATACTGCGAAGGAGAATCTCGAGAACGCTCAGAAGGCCCTCGATGGTTCCGCCACGGATAAGGCCGATCTTGAGTCTGCGATCACAGAGGCAAACGAATCCCGCGCCACGGATAAGTACATCAACGCTTCGGACGAGGCTAAGCAGGCTCTAGAAGAAGCATTGAAGGCGGCGGAAGAAGCGAACTCCAACCCGAACGCAACTCAGGCTGAAGTTGATGCTGCTCAGGAGAAGCTGGCCGAAGCTACAGCGAACCTCGACGGCAAAGCTACCGATAAGGCGAAGCTGAATGAGTCGATTTCGACTGCGGACGAAACGCAGAAGGACGACAAGTTCATCAATGCCTCCGATGATGCCAAGAAGGCATTTGAGGACGCCAAGAAGGCTGCCGAGGCCGTGCGAGAGAATCCGCGTGCATCTCAGGAAGAAGTTGATACGGCTCAGAAGAACCTTGATGCTGCTGCTAACGCTCTTGACGGTCAGGCAACCGATAAGGACGCACTGATTGCCGAGATCGGCAAGGAATCCACGGTCAAGGCTCAGCCGGGCTATGCCAATGGTTCCGATGAGGCGAAGGCTGCTTACGATGAGGCACTCGAAGCTGCCAAGGCTGTAGCGGAGAAGACGGATGCTACTCAGGCTGAGGTCGATGCTGCTGCCAAGGCTCTCGCTGATGCGGCTAACGCACTTGATGGTGCGGCGACGAACACCGACGCCCTCGACAACGCCATCAAGGCGGCTGATGAAGCTAAGGGCACTGACGCTTACATCAACGCGGGACAGGACAAGAAGGATGCATTCGATGAGGCTATGAAGAATGCCGAGGCTGTGAAGAACAACCCTGGCGCTTCTCAGGCTGAAGTTGATGCGGCGCAAGAAGCTCTTGAGAATGCTCAGAAGGCCCTCGATGGTGTCGATACCAACAAGGGCGATCTCCAGGGTGTCGTCGACAACGCTAATGGGGCTAAGGGAACGGATGCCTACGGCAATGCTTCGAGCGATGCTCAGAAGGCGTTCGACGATGCTCTTGCTGCAGCGGAGAAGGTTCTGAGTGACCCGAATGCGTCACAGGCTGATGTCGATGCTGCCCAGAAGGCTCTCGAGCAGGCACTTAACGGCTTGAACGGTAAGGCCGCCGAGGGTGTGGATAGCGCTGACGGTAAGGCTCCCGCCGAGGGTAAGGCTAAGGGCAACTCTGTGGGTGAGCTCCCGTTCTCTGGAGCGAATACCACGTGGGGCTGGGCCGCTCCGTTCCTTGCGGCCTTCGGTGCAATTCTTGTCGCGATTCGTAAGCGGCGCGGCGACGAGGAGTGACATCGCCTAACCGGTAAGTAAGACGAGGGGATCATCCGAGAGGATGGTCCCCTCGTTGCGTATGCGGTTGCGGTTGGGCTGGAGTTGAGAATGTGGTCGAGGGTTTGAGAGTTAGTGCGTGGGTTGGGAGTTACTGCGGGTTATGGGGTGTGCGTAAGTACGGATTCTCGTCGTAAGTGTAGAGCCAGGTGTTCTGTGCAGGCTCGTGCAGCAACTGTAGAGCCAGGATTGAAGAGGGGCCCGCAGGCACCACGCACCGTCCGACCAAATGAACCCGGCACCCCGCCAACCCCGCCAGTCCAGCATCCTAAACCCCTGACAATCCGTAACCTTGTGCTTGCGGGTGATTGGCAAGCAATGCGTGCAACCGGAGTCCCGGTATCAGAACTGCTGAACCCGGCACTTCGCCAACTCCGTCCGGCTAATCGCCCCGACCCCGCCAGCCCGGCATCCTAAATCCCGGTAACCCAAACCTCCGACAATCCGTAACCTTGTGCTTGCGGGTGATTGGCAAGCAATGCGCGCAACTGGAGTCCCGGTATCAGAACTGCTGAACCCGGCACCCCGGAGGCCTTGTCCGGCCAATCGCCTCAGCCCCGCCAGCCTGGCATCCCGCCAGCCCCGACCGGCCAATCGCCCCGACCCCGGCAGTTCACCCCGGCCTTCGCAGTCCGATCTCAGTTAGTCGAGCCGCCGGCAGCCTCGGCAGCAAGTTGTGCGGCAAATTCGTCGATCGATGTGCGGATCAACTGGCCGAGCGCTTGGGCCCCTTCGAGAGATGGATGGGTTTGGTCAACTTGGAGGTAGTCAGGATGTGCATATGCCGTCGAGTGCCAATCAATGACGGTGACGTTGGGGTACTCGTCGGCTACTTGTTGGAGGATCTCGTTCGTCGTATCTACAAATGTGGACGGCGAATAGAGATTCACGAGGAGGATCATCCGCTCATTGCCGAGCGCGTCGATAATCTGGCGGGCATAGCTCGGATCCTTGAGACCGGCGTTGGTGCCGAGTCCGATGACGACGACTCGCCTCACGTTTCCGGCGGCAAGTGCTTCGTTGACGACGTCCACGCCCTGCCACCATTGGCGGTTAGGTTTAGCCAGCAAGTCGATGCCGGGCATGGCGCCGACGAGCCCGCCGCGTGAGGCTGAGAACATGGAGTCACCGATGGCGGTGATCTCGTCGTTTGTCGGTACTGCCGTATTGAAATCGGGTGGGAGGCCTGTGCCGTTTGTGGCATTGCCGTTCGCGGTGCCCGGCGCAGTCGTGGTGGTAGGAGCAGTTGCCTCCCCGGAGGTGGTTGGTGTTGGTTCTGTGGGTACGCTCGTCGGTTCGCTTCCGGCTTGGGTGCCGGCTGTGCTATTTTCGGCGCTTTCACCGGCTTCGATCATGAGCTGGGTCTGCGATTTCGCTGGTGCAGTTGCGACAAGCACGCACGTGGCAACAAAAAGAACTGCGGAAATACCGGCGATGATCTTCGTCGTCAATGTTGTGGCGAAGGTGCCACGAAGATACACAAACGCGGCTCGGAAACCTTCGCGGCGAATCGGTGTCTCGACGAGGCGGAACGAGAGTTCGCACACGAGGCAGGTCAGTGCCACGGCTATAGCCGTGCGAGTCCAGTACGCCGGTGAACCCACGGCCGTTGGGACGATAACGGAGGCGACGACGAGAATTGGCCAATGCCACAAGTACAGTCCATAGGACCGTGTGCCGAACCAGCGCAGGACAGGGTTCTCAAAGAAACGGGCGATGAGTGAGCCCGGCGTGAGGAGTGCTGCAATGAGGATAGCCACGAGTAGGCACACGAGGAACATTCCGCCCCGGAATGTGAAGGCGCTCGTTTCGTTCAAGAAAAACATGCTCACGACGATGAGGGCGAGAGCGCCGAGGCCGGCAAGCTGCGAGCGTGAACTCGTAAGGAAAGTGCCGAGTTTCTCTGGCATTGGGTTTGCCCAGGCGAAGGCAAGAATGATACCGATTGCCAGGCCAAAAAGATGGGTATCGGTTCCGTAGTAGACGCGAGTGACGTGGGCAGGGTCGAAGAGGATTGCCATAAGTGCGGCCGAAGCAACGCCGAGGAATGCGACGACACCCATCCGTACGCTCAACCGTGGAAGTAACGCGAGAAGGGCGATGAGGACGAGAGGCCACAGCAGGTAGAACTGCTCTTCAATGGCCAGTGACCAGAAGTTTTTGAACAGCAGAGGTGTTGTCGAGTCGAAGTATGACGACCCGTGGGCGATTTCTAGCCAGTTGGTGGAGAACGTGAGCGCGCCGAGGATTTGCCGTCCGATGCCAACGAGGAGGTCGCGGCTTGCGATTGCTGCAGTTGGAACGACGACGAGGATAAGGACGACGAGCGCCGGGATGAGCCGCCGTGCCCGCCGTAGCCAGAAGTGTGGCAGGTTAATCTTGCCGTTACTGCGCAGTTCTCTCAGGAGCAATGTTGAGACGAGGAAACCGGAGATGACGAAGAAAATATCGACTCCGAGGAAGCCTCCGGGAAACATTCCTGGTGCTGCGTGGTACACGATGACGGCGAGCACGGCGATAGCGCGTAGGCCATCCAATCCGGGGATGTAGCCGCCGTTATCTCCCCAGGAACGCCGACTGCGGCTTGTAGGGTGTGTGGCTGAGGTTTGCCTGCGTGTGCGCTGGGCTGTTGAGGAGTTGTGGCGACGAGTTTGGCTCATCGCCCTCCGTTCAGCGGTGCTCCGTCGCGGCGTTGTCGACGAGTTCTGCACAGCCGAGGTGCGACTGTTCTTCGACATTGCTGCCGAATCGTCGTTCATAAAATTTCTCCTCGCACAGCCGGGTAATCATGAGGAATTATAGGTGCCGTTTGCCGCCATATCTCGGTCTGGTGAGCATGTCGGCGGAGTACTCCACCGCGGGGGTTACCTGCACCTTGGTGAACAGCGGGCATGACGCAAACGAGACGAGGTTCATGAAGCACGTAGGCTCCACGAACCTCGTCGTCGAGAATGACCACCCTGAGGTTACGTTGTGACTATTGGACGTTGCCCCAGACGTTCTTGATCTTCACACTGCCGTCAGGTGTCCCCCTCAGGCCGATGTAATAGGTGTAGGTGTTGTCGTAGTTCGTCGTGGTATCTGGCGGATTGAAGCCGCAGAGGATGTCGCCAGGTTCGGCTCCCTTGAAGCCGTTGTAGCCCTTCATTTTGTTCCGGAAATAGAGAATGTCGTTGTCGTTCCCATCGGCGGGCATGAGGCTGCACGCTTCGACCGTAGCGGGTAGATAGACGCTACTTCTCGGATTTCCACTGAACGTAGGCATCTTGAGTTCGTCGAGAGCGCTCAGAGAATCCAAGAAGGGCATCATCTGATCGCCGTGTCCTGCGAGTAGCTCAGTGTGGAGCGCATCCATAGCCTCTTGAACGTCAGCAACCTTGGGCACGCGAACGTCTCCGTTAGGCGTGTGATAGACGATGTCGGCAACCTCGAAGCCAGTTCCCGTGGGTGCGAAAGCTGTTGTGATGCTGCCGGAGAGCTGGCAGCCGTTGCAGGCGTCGTCGCCGTAAATTCCGACGCGCGGCATATCGACGACGAGTTGATTATTTTCGACTCGCAGATTCTCGAAGTACGGCCGCGGGATGAATCCGTCGAAACGGCTGCCGTAGTTTTCGTCCCAAGGCCCAAATGTCATGACAAGTTCGTTCTTTGGCGTGTAGACGCCAATGAAGTCGTAATCAATTGAGCCGCCAGGGTTGCAACGGAAGTTCGCTGTTGTGAATGTTGCCGGGCCGAACGTGGTCGAGATGGAATCGGCAATAGTGATCATCGAGTATGGAGCCTCGCCGTTGTAGACACCGTCGACGAAGGTGATGGGTTCTCCCACCTGAGATGGACTGATCGCGGAGATACATTCGACAGGTACGACGAAGGTGCCCGATTGGAACGTGTCGGGAGCGGATTGGGAGTTAAGTGTCTCTGGGGTGCTGTGGGCGTTTTCGCTAGATGCGTCTTCTGTGGTTGGAGGAGTAGCCCTGGTGCCTTCGTGAGTAGCGATGGGGTGATTGGGCAGGATAAAGACTGCGATGAGAACAGCGACGACGACCGCAGCAATCACGGCACCGACGACAGCGAGGCTGCGTGTGCTGAAACTATGCCGTGATGGGGGCGCCTGAGTTTCGTCATTAACCATGGCCTAAACGTAACACTAATCACACTTCGACGTGTGTTTTCCGTTGACATGGCGCCACTTCACGGCACTGACCTGGAGTGTTAGCGAGGCCGCGTGTCGCTTGTCTGGGAGCCTTCAACGGGAGTGCCCGACAGCGAAGCATCCTCGTGAGAAATAACCTCACGAAATTTATCGAGAAACACGGACTCGGCTTGAGTGAGTCGATGATGCGACAACCAGGCAAGATGCAGACGTGACGTGACTGCCGGATACAACGGGATGAAACGAAGCGGCCCAACGTCGTCGTTACCAGAAATTCCCCCGATACAGAGCGCAGCGCATAAGCCCTCCTCCACCATGATGGAGGCATTGAAAAGAAGGTTATATGTTCCGCAGATCGTGGCCGCCGGCAACGATCCCAACCAATGGGAGATACCCGAAGGTGTCATGACAGTCTCCGGGACGACGAGTGGGACATCCTCCAGGTCGTCGAGGCTAAGGCGCGTGCGGTGCGCCAGAGGTGAATCCTTGTGCGCGAGGATTCCCCAGTGATCCACGAGAGGGAGCTGCAGCGAGCGATACGGAGAGAGATCCCACGGCTCGATAAAAAGGCCGAAAGAAAACTCCCCGCGCGCAATACCATCCGCCACACGGCGCCCGCCTCCCGAATGAACCGACACCTGAATGCTCGGATGCGTCTCGTGGAGATTCTTTGCTGCGCGGGCGACGAGCGAAAACGCGCGTGACTCAGCGGCACCGATGCGTAGTGTTCCGGTGATTGTGTCGCTTGGCGTGAGCTCGCCGAGCGTGCTCTCGGCCAAATGAAGGAGCGTGTGGGCGCGCTCGTACAGGAGGGCTCCGGCCTCGGTGAGGGTAACTGTTGAGTTGGATCGGACGACGAGTTGCTGACCGACGTCGCGTTCGAGATTGCGCAGTTGCCTGGAGACTGCCGGCTGGCTGAGATGGAGCGCATCCGCTGCGGCACTGAGAGTTCCTTCTGCTGCAATAGTGACAAATGTGTGGAGAAGTTTGAGATCGAGCTGAGCTGTCATCGGTATTCCTCCTTTTGTGTCATGCTGGCAACGTGTGTATGCGTAAATCGTATATACGCACATGCATTATTACTATTTGTATTGTGTGCGTGAGGTTCATAGCGTGGACGTATGAGAACGCGACGGCATATCTACCTGGCTCTCCTCATAGGAGTAGCCATCAGCGGATGCGATGCCCACCCCGACACTAACGAGACGCCGACCGCCCTGCCAGACACCGTCAGTTCACACCAGGCATCCGAACCCGCACCCCCGGCAAACCCCGAGACCACAAGCAACACGAGCGGCGACGCACAGGAGGAACAGAGCGACGTGAACTCGTACATTGAACTCCACGGCCAGCGCGTCAGGCTCGAACTTGCAGATCACCCAATCGTCAACGAATTCGCCAACTACGGAACATTCACTCTCGTCGTCAACGATTTCGGCGGCAAAGAAAAAGTCGGCGATCTTCCCTTCACCCCACAAGCGCGAGAAAACCTCACACCCCCAACCGTGCACAAAGGCGACATCTACCTCTACGGTTCCCGCTCCCTCGTCGTCTTCTACCACACCGAAGCAAACCAATGGAGCGGCTACACCTACATCGGACGCCTCGACGAACCCGACGTGCTCGATTCCATCATCGGCACCGGGCAAACAGAAATAACCCTCGACATTCGTAAGTGAGGCGACGTGACAACAGAACTACATAACCTTCTCGACCATCTCGACCGCGGTGAAGAACTCGATCCCGCAACACCGCTCGGCATCACAATGAGCGAATACTCAGCCCGCGCCCGAGACGTCTGCGCACTCATCAACGCGGAATCCTCCAACGCTGAACGAATCAGAGAACTCTTCGCCTCACTCATCGGCGAAGACGTCCCCGAAACCTTCCGGCTATTCCCGCCTTTCACCTCAGACTTCGGACGCAACATTCACATTGGCGACGACGTCTTCATCAACTCCGGTTGCCAATTCCAAGACCAGGGTGGGATCTACATCGACGACGGGGCACTCATCGGCCACTCCGTCATCATCGCCACCCTCAACCACGAATTCGACCCCGACCGGCGAGGAGTCCTTCTTCCGAAACCCGTCCGGATCGGCGCATGCGCATGGATCGGTGCCGGTGCCATCATCCTCCCCGGAGTGACCATTGGAGATGGAGCAGTTGTCGGTGCCGGATCGGTAGTTTCGCGGGACGTCGCCCCACGGACGGTCGTCGCAGGAAACCCCGCCCGCAAGATCCGGGAGATCTAGGAGCGGGGTGCGGCTGCGCGCTGTGGACGCGGGGTGCGATGGACGCGGGGTGCGGATGATGAAGGTTGCGGGGGATGATGATGGGGTGCTGTGGGGTCTGCTGTAACTGCGGGCGGGCGGTGTGCTGCGCGGATGTCGGAGCTCCACCTCCTTCACGGGCGTGATTCGCTTTGAGGTGCTGTAGGTGCGTGGTGAGGTTCGTCGTTCGCGGTTGCGACGAATTTCGGGTGTTGTAGCGCAAGTGTGAGAGCGTTAAGTGCGGGTGAGTTTCGTCGTCCGACACCATAAAACAGTGTGTTCGCAACCTGGCCCCGCTCAGTCGTGATTGTTGTGGTGCGATCCGACTGTTGTCCTGTAAGTGCAGATCCTGCTGTAGGTGCGTGGTGAGTTTCGTCGTTCGCGGTTACGGCGAATTTCGGGTGTTGTAGCGCAGGTGTGAGGGCTGTAGATGCGGGTCAACTTCGTCGTTCCACACGCACAGCAAAGTGTGACGATCAGAGGCGACGAACGTCGCGGTGTCACGCGCACGAGAGATTTACCGGGGGAGTGCACGTAGGGGCGGGTCCCGCTTATCCGGCGGAGCCCACCCCTACAACAGCTCTCACTGCTCAAACGCGCAGTGCGAGAGCTCGTCGATATGTGTTCTGTCGATCGAATTCAACCTATTTTGCACTGCCGGAATAAGGCTCATCCGGCATTTACGCGTTATCGGCTGCCGGCTCGTCCGTCTCGCGGATGGCAGCATGTTTGCCTGTCGACGACGGCTTTGCTTCGGCCGGGCTTGCGCCTTCAGCATCGCCAGCATCTTCTTCGGAGCTATCTGATTCGGAGCTATCTGAAGCATCCTCGTCGGCGGCCTCCATTTCAGCGGCCTCGATAACGGCGGCTCGGGCAGCCTGCGTGACGGCCTGAGCCTTACGCAAATCTGCGCGCGCTTCGTCTTCGGCCTCCATCGCAGCAATCAGCTCGACTTTGGCTTCTTCAACCGTGGGCTGCTGGTCAAGGAGGTGGACGGGAGCCTCGGCGAAGAGTACTTCGACATCGAGTTCAGGATTTTCTTCCT
The DNA here is from genome assembly GCA_021532125.1 of Arcanobacterium haemolyticum. Classification (GTDB taxonomy): domain Bacteria; phylum Actinomycetota; class Actinomycetes; order Actinomycetales; family Actinomycetaceae; genus Changpingibacter; species Changpingibacter haemolyticus_A. Next base: position 18,408 of record JADYUX010000013.1, on the reverse strand, counting down.
GAGTTTCGACGAGCTCCGTGGCTTCCTCGACGGTCGCTACCGATGGCATCGAGCCAGGGAGGGGCTGGCGTGCGGATTCACGGAGGAAGAAGATCGCGACGAAACCAATGATCGAGGTTGCGATCACCCAGAATGCGGGAGCGAGGTCATTTCCTGTGAAGGTGACGAGTGCTTCCATGATGAGGCCGGCGGTTCCACCGAAGATGGCGACGGCCGCGTTGTACGCGATTCCCATGCAGCCGTACCTCGACGAGGTGGGGAACTGTGCTGGGAGTGTAGCGGCGAGGTTGCCCATGTAGAAGATCACGGGCACGGAAAGGAGGAATAGTCCGAGCAGAGTGGACCATACTGCTCCGTGAGCCATGAGGATGAAAGCCGGTACAGCGAGGATGATTGCGGAAAGTGCCGCAATGGAGAGGACAACTCGGCGGGATGTGCGATCGGAAAGCCAACCGGCTGCCGGGATCGCGAATGCCACGATGATGAGGATGGGCAGGGTGAGGAGGTTTCCGTGGACGGCGTCGTAGTGGAGGGTTGTTGAGAGGTAGGTCGGCATGTATGACGTGAGGGCGTAGCCGGCCGTGTTTGCCGCTGCGACGAGGAAGAAGGCGGTGAGAAGTTCGCGCCAGTAGGTGCGGAATAGACCGACGATGCCGCGGGGGCCTTCGTCAGTTGCTTGGATGGCGTCTTCGATGTCGCCAACGGCGGGTGCCTTTGTGGCGTTGGATGCGCCTACTCCGTCTGCCCCAGTTTCTTCGTCGTTGGCGGCGGCCTGCGCTTCTTGGAAGGCGGGGGTGTCCTCGATCTTCGTGCGGAAGTAGAGGGCGATGGCGCCGAGTGGCAGTGCCACCATGAATGGGATGCGCCAGCCCCAGGAGTTCATGAAGTCGTCGCTGACGGTGAGCTGGAGGATTGATACGAAGGCTGCGCCGAGGGCGAAGCCCATGTAGGAACCCCAGTCGAGGAGGGCGGCGTAGAAGCCGCGTTTCTTGTCGGGGGCGTATTCGGTGACGAAGGTGGTTGCGCCTGCATATTCACCGCCGGTGGAGAAACCTTGAATGAGTTTGAGGGCGATGAGGAGGATGGGCGCAAAGACGCCGAGCACGGCATAGGTTGGTAGGACACCGATGAGGAAGGTAGCGACGGCCATCACCATGAGGGTGTAGGCGAGGACTTCTTTTCGTCCGAGCCTGTCGCCTAACTGTCCGAGGATGACGCCGCCGAGTGGGCGGGCAATGAAGGTAACGGCGAAGACGCCGAGGGAGAACATGTTCTGGATGTGGCTGTCAGCATCGGGGAGGAAGTTCTTTCCGATGATGACGGCGAGGTAGCCGTAGACGCCGACGTCGTACCATTCCATGAGGTTTCCGACGACGGAGCCGGTGATGGCTTTTTTGAGTGCTGATTCTTCGACGACTGTCACGTCGTCGACGCGTAGACGCCTGCGGCGGCGCAGCATGGCTAGGCGTCGTTTTTCGGCTCGTCGTTCAGCTTTGAGTGCCTGGATTTCTTCGCGGCGGCGTTTCGCTTCGTCGTTCTTTTCGGTTCGTCGAGCTGCTTTTTCTTGCCGTTTCGTGAGTGTCGGCGTTGATGTTGTAGCGCTCTGTTCGTCTTGTGCCCGTTGCGTCATGTCCGTCCTCGTGGGTCGTGTAGTCAATCGTGCATTGGTCATTAACTTTTTCGACTCTACCGCGCTGACGCTTTGTAGCAGGGAAGTTGCGGCCAAGGCCACATGCTATAAGGGGGATGATTTTGTGTTGATATTATGCGGTTTTTCGTTGCGATTCTGCGATTTAGGGAGTGTATGACGACGAAGAAATTTACTTTAGCCCGTAACTAATTGCGTAGTGGTGGCGACGAGTGACGGGCAACATTTTTCGTTGGAGGACAGTTGTGGCAGTGGCGACGAACGCCTCTTCGCATGCCTGTGGCTAAGTTCTATTGCAATGCTGTGAGGTGTGAAAGATGGATAAACGGCCTCTCACACAAGTGCTCGTTGTGTGATAGCTTGCTGCCGTGCTCTCACACAAGTGCCCCTTGTGTGAGAGGTGCTGTAGAGGATGTCCTACAGATGTGAGCTGCTGTGGTATTGAGAAGCACGAAGTGAATGGGCTCCAAGGAGCTGCGACCGATCATTAGATCGATAGGAGAGGGCTTTGGATCTGAACATGTTTACGAACCCTGATATGGGGGAGCTTGTCAGTGTCCATGGTGAGGATTCATTTTATGGGGCTTGGGAGCATTCGGCTTTTATACCGGCCCCTCTCGCTGATTGTGAGCCGATGTTGACCGGTTCAACCTACAGATTGGTGGCGCAAGCAGGGCGCGAACTTGCAGCATTAGATGCAACGGCGCGACAGTTGCCAAATCCGTATCTTTTGAGGATGCCGGCTCTTCGCTTAGAAGCGCAAGCGACTTCCGCCCTGGAAGGCACATACGCTCCTCTTAGTGATGTGATGACGGCTGGCGACGATATTCAGGACACTCCTGAGATGACTGAAGTTCTCAATTATGTCCAGATGGCTGATTACGGTTTCGATGCTGTGCGGTCGGGTAGACGCATTTCTATCGGCCTCCTAGAGGAACTCCAGGGGTGCCTCATGCGCAACACACCAATTGAACAAGAATCGGGTCGAATACGGCATACCCAAGTTGTTATTGGACGGCGTGACGATGCCGACCCGTTGATGCCAGCAATAAAGACAGCGCGTTTTGTGCCAGTGCCACCGGGTGATCAATTACGTGCTGGAATTGAATGTCTTGTTGATTGGATTGGTAAGGATCATTCCGCAGATATTGATCCAGTTGTTGCTGCGGCAATGATTCATTATCAGTTCGAGGCGCTTCATCCATTTCGTGACGGTAACGGCCGACTTGGCCGACATCTCATTGTGTTGACTCTCATGCTCCACGGGCTACTTTCAGAACCAACATTGACGGTATCGCCATGGTTTGAAGCTCGCTGTTCAGAGTATTACGACGCCCTTCTTGGAGTGTCTACTCGGGGTGACTGGAATACCTATATTTCCTTCTTCGCGCGAGGGTTAGTTGAAGCTGCTGTAACAACGCGTCGTCGGATGCTTGAGCTTGTTGGAGTTCAAGCAGAGCTAAAAAGTAAGGTGGCGCAGTCGAATTTACGATCATTGCATGCGCAGGAACTCATTGATATAGCTATCGCTAATCCGACGTTTACGATTCGGAAGGTAGTAGAAGAGACAGGACTGACACATGGAGGTGCAGCTCGTCTTATGGGGCGACTGGTTGACCTGGGGATACTTACTGTTATTGGTGTGAGTGGGCAACAGAATCGCTACGCAGCGCCCGAAGCGTTGAAAATATTGCTTCGTGGGCAAAACTAATGGGCAGAAGAATACACGTATCTGTTATTTATATCCTGTCCGCGGAAAATTTACTGGAACCCTCTGGATTCATGACGAAGAATTTGTTCATATATTCGTCGTGTCAACTCTGAACTATGCCACCTTGCAAAGATGCTCGACGGAGAATTTTTCATAAGTTGAAGAATGAAAAACTGACAGATGTCATCGAGTTCGGGATGTGGGAAAACTTCATTAAACTTACTAAGTGGTGTTATGAGGCAATCAACTGAGACGAGGTTGTAGTGGTTTCTGAGGACGAAACCACTACATGTATCTGAAAGTTCGGTTTGCCAGATAAAACGGTCGTCAACGTCAGGATCTAGGAAAGTTTCGGCGGGGAAATTAAGATGGACTCCGTAGTCTTCATACGTTCCTGAAGCTTCTTCGAACGAGAATTTCTGGCGAGGTATGTAGAGCAACTCGAGTCTTCCGACATTGAGGGTGATGAATCTTCCCCCTGCTGTAGATGGAAAGTCGCTGATCGTCCAGTATTCCTTTTCGAGAGAGGTTGCCTCGGGAATGAGGGAGACAATTTCGGCTACTGCTGCGACTACCTTTTGGGCGAGTGATGAGGATTGGGTCGTGTCTGGTTGCCGATATTCTCCAGTTTGGACGTAAAGCTTTGGCGTGGCGCCAGCGGGGCGGGTAGCTGCGTGCTTTACGGTACCTAAGCCGAGGGTTGTAGGAGGGGTAGATGCCCAGTGCTCATGGTTAATTCTCTCGATTGTTTGCTCAAAAGATGAATCCATTGTGTTGTAGAAGTTATATTGCTTATTTCGTAAAGAAATTCCTGCCGATATTAACTCGCCGATTGTTTCGCGTTCAATCTCGTCGAGCTTTTCAAGAGGGGAATTCAATAGATTTATCGCTGTGATGTCATTCCAGGGGGCGTGATGTTTACTGCCATGGCGATGCTGCCACATGCGCTTCGCAAAGTTTAATGTCTGACCCACGTATTGCGTTCCGTCAGTGAACTCAAGTATGTAAATTCCTGAGGTTCGCCCATGGCAAATTGCAGTTATGTCGGCGGGTTCGTTAATAACAAAACGCTCAAAAGTTCGTTTCAGCTTCATATGACGGTAACTGCCTCTTCACACACGAGGTTCTGCTCGTTAGCATAACGCACTTTGGGTTGAGGGTCGTCAAGGTAATATTCGAATCTCCCGCTGAATGGTGAAGTCAGGGGTGTAATCAGTGCTCCTGGTGGCTCCGCGCCTCTTTTTGAACGGAATTCCAGTTTCGTGGGGAAAACGGGTTCGTTTCTGGTAGATCGAATGCCGTGATGATGTCGAAGGCTTCACGGAGAACGCCGGCACGCCGCAAGTTCTCCACACATTCTTCTGCGATACTGCGAAAGATTTTCTTTTCTTTGGGGGAGACTGAGCGCATGAGGCCGACGAGTACTTCAGCCGCTTCCGTGCCAGGTATGGCCCGAGCTACACAAGCAATTCTCATAAGTTTGTGGGCGCGACGAACCCCAGGGATAAGGAGAAGGAACGGGATCTGGACTGAGAGCTCCTCCAGAAAACCACTTTTCCAGTCATTTCCTTTTCGGAGCGTGAGTCCGCACCATTTCTCGCTGGGAAAATAACGACGAAGGGCGTGAGTGAGTTGGAGGTTTTCGTCGGAAAAATCGTGTTTTTTGAAAATGTCGGATAAGAAAAATGTGGCCTCATCTGCTGGCATCGTGACATAAAAACGTGCAACTGGATACGTTGTCATGAGTCGGTACATGAGGCTCCTTCGCCTGAGGTTTGCGTGATTATCCGATATTTACGACGAAGGTTTGGATTCGTCGTCGTTATTCTCAACGAAGGCCCCGTTCAACTCATAATGTCGTGACGACGAAAAGGGGCTTCGTCGTTCATTATTCTCTATCCAACGTTTGCGGGCACGACGTACTGCCTGATATTCGGCGGTTATCCAGCGGGGAAGTTTTTTCACGAACCGTAGCGCAAGTAGGAGAACGATGAAGAACGCAGTCGTGCAGGCTAAAAAGACGACGATGGGCGCGTTCGGTGCGAAATACCCGCTCTCTCTTGTAAGTAAGAAGCATCCCCCGGATAAGAACAACATGCCGCCCGGGAAATAAACTTTTTCGATGTCGCCTGCCTCGAAGAAGGGTGTCCACCTATAGGAAAGGATCGCGGGGTCGATGTCGTAATCGTCTGGATATTTGGGTAATCTGCGAATCCGTCGGCCAATATATGAATCGGAAAACATTCCGAACCACCACAAACCAAGCCCAGCAATTCCAAAGAGGATGCAGGCAAGAGCGACGAGGATGTTGCCTGTCATGGTTCCTCCTTCGATTGAGTCGGTAATTGCTGTAGCGGCACGTCAAGCCCACCCGTGGTGATCGTACCGTGATGATGGGTGTCTAGATGCTTTGAGAGTGCGGCAATGGTCGGCTTTCCATGTGCTTCTCCACAGTCCGCTCGTTGGAAACCACCTTGCCTGCCGAAAATTTCCTTATTCGTAGGCAATTTCCCTAATTACTTCGCGTGCTCGCAACCCCTCTCACATACCCGTGCCAGCCTCACATGCCTGCAAGCGTGCGGGCTTCGAGAATGTCGGCGGGAATGTCGTCATCGGGCATCTCTTTGACGGGTGCCTCGCTTCCAAGAGCGATAGCTGTCTCGTAGTACCAGATCTTATAGAGCAGCATGGCCTGGATTTTCCGCAGCTCGGCGAGCTGTTCGTCAAGAGCATTTTTGCGCTCGCGGAAAAGGTTGAGGCGCTCGTGGAGGGTGGTGTCTCCTTCTTGGCACCACTGGATAAATTCGCTGATGTTCTGGATGGAGAGCCCAGATTTCTTGAGGCATTCGACGACTTCTATGGTTGAGAGTTCTTTGTCGCCGAAAAGGCGTTGGCCTCCCGCTCGTTCCATGTCGGGGAAGAATCCTTGCCTGTCGTAGTAGTGGAGGGTCGAGATGGGGAGATTGAACTGCTGCGAGACTTCACCAATTTTCATCGTCATGAAGGTCCTTAGAGTGACGCACATTATGTTTGACCTGAACTCAGGTTGAGGTAATACCTTAGCAGTGTACCAAGATTTCCGACAGAGAAAAGAGCTGATATGTCTTTCCTTGAACTGAGCCCCGAATGGGATAAGACCTTCCCCCGCGATCCTCGTGTGAAGCATGAAAAGGTTGAGTTCCCCCACCCGGTTTGGCACGGTCCTCGCCGCAGACCTCTACACCCCAATTTCTGCTGGCGACGACGAACTTCCGGCGATTGCAGTGTCCGGGCCGTTTGGTGCGGTGAAGGAACAGGCGAGCGGCCTCTACGCTCAGACGCTCGCCGCCGAAGGCTTCATTACTCTTGCTTTCGATCCGAGCTTTACGGGTGAGAGCTCAGGCAGCCCGCGCCACGTCGCTTCGCCGGATATCAAAACGGAAGATTTCAGCGCCGCGGTAGATTTCCTTTCGCTGCATCCGCAGGTCAAGGCCGATTCCATTGGTGTCGTGGGAATCTGTGGATGGGGCGGAATCGCTCTCAATGCCGCAGCTATTGATACGCGAATTGCTGCCACGGTGGCCTCCACGATGTACGACATGACTCGCGTCAATGCCTACGGGTACAACGACTCTATGGGTAAGGAAGAACGCCAGGAGCTTCGTCGTACGCTCAATGCTCAGCGATTGACGGATCTCAAGACTGGTGTGGTTGGCCGTGCTGGTGGCGTAGTTGACCCGCTCCCTGCGGATGCCCCGCAGTTCGTGCGCGATTACCATGCCTACTACAAGACGGAGCGCGGATATCACCCGCGGTCGGTTAATTCGACGGATGGCTGGAATTCGACGTCGGCACTGTCGTTCATGAATGCGAAGTTCCTTCAGTTCACCGACGAAATCGAGTCGCCCGTTCTCGTCATTCATGGCGAGAAGGCTCATTCCCGTTACTTCAGCGAGACAGCTTTCTCACATCTGACGGGGGATAACAAGGAACTGCTTCTTATCCCGGGCGCTTCCCACACCGACCTCTACGATCAGGTCGACATTATTCCTTTCGAGCGCATCACGGAGTTCTTCAAGAAGAACCTCGCGTGAGGAATAGTAAAGAAAGTACGCCTTAAAGTGTGAAGAAAAGTGGCCGAGGCTCTGTGCTTCGGCCACTTTTATATGTATCGTGCCCACTTTTAGGCAACATGTGGCCCTCGATGTATTGGAGAGCGGTTGTCACGATTGAATGCGAGCCATGATGTGAGGGTCGATCTATTCGCCGTCTATGAGGAGCGCATCCCGCAGCGTCACTTCATAGACAAATCTGGAAATTACTCGATTTCCCTTCGTCCCATTCGTCGAAGCAGCTCGGCCACGCGCGTGGTGATGTCGTCGCGGATTTCCCGCACGATCGCGATTGGCTGTTCGGCCGGATCGGCCACGTCCCAGTCTTCATAGTGCACGCCGGGTACGAAGGGGCACGTCTCACCGCAGCCCATTGTGATTACCCAATCGGCTCGCTCGATGCGTTCGGGGCTGAGTTTTTCTGGTTCGGAGAGGGGAGCAAGTCCGATTTCGGCGAGTGCCTCGCGCACAACCGGGTGAACTTCGTCGGCCGGTTCGGTGCCGCCACTGAGAACCGTCACATCGGCGCCGGCAAGGTTGTGAGCTATCGCTGCGGCCATCTGAGAGCGTCCGGCGTTCTTCCGGCAGGCAAACATGATTGTCGGCATGGCGTTCCTTAAGGAAGGGATTAGTCCTAGGATAATTCCACTGGCTAGTGTATCGATCCTTTGCTGCAACTTGAGCTAACGCATTATCGCCAGTTTCCCCATTGCCCAAGAGGTGTATCGTCGAGGATATTGCTTAGGCCGGCTGTGGCAAAGGCAGCACTGGTTTCTTCCGGTCCCTCGCTGAAATGCTCCCATTGGGTTTGATGGACGACGATAGCCTGGCGTACTCCTAGTATTCGAGCAGCTTGGGCTGTCTGGACCGCATTCATTGAAAGTGGGCGCCCATCGAATTTTGTAGGTACCCGTGCACAACCGGCGTGAAGGATCGCGTGGTCGCATTTGCCGTAGTGCGCTCGTACTTGTTCGACATTGGACAGAGACGTGTTATCGCCACTGATGTATAAGCGGCTCGTCTCTGTTTCAAGGACGAAACCGAGAACTTCGCAATTGACGAAGCCTCTGTCGTCGGTTGTACCGTCTGCTGGTCCATGGAGTGCTGGCACCGCATGAACCCTGAGATGGTCAAAGGTGAATGTATCACCTGCTGAAAGACCGTGTGCATGCGCGCCTAGGCGCTCTGCGCCTGGCTGTGTCGTGATGATGTTGTCGGCGAGACGAACAAAGTCTCGTCCTCGGATGTCAAGATTGTCTTTGTGGTCGTCGTGGCTAACGAACGCTATATCGATATGCCCTACGTCGTTTGGGGTAATTGTAGGGTGTCCGGTTTTTCGGAGTATTCCATAATCTGTGGGTGGATCGAATGTCGGGTCTGAGATGCAACGATATCCACCGTAGCGAAATATGACAGTCGGACCACCTACAACAAGAAAGTCAAGGGCGCGCACGCGGTTTCTCCATTCGTTTTTTCATAGTAGTGAGGCCAGTCGTGCAATTGTTTGTGCAGCAGGTTCAGAACGCGCTTCTCTCCAGCCGGTCCCTGCCCACAGGGAGAGTCGATGTGGATCGCCTGCTTTCGCGGCGGCTTTCCGCATCTCAAGCGTGAGGTGGTTAATTATGGGGTATGCACACGGAGCCTGGGGGTGACGGTCAATAAAATCGTTGCGCAATGAACGGGCAGGTCGACCAGTGAATGCTTTTGTCATCACGGTGTCGGTGAAAGCGGGGTTAGCTAGTGCTTCACGGTATACGAGCGATGTTCCGGCTTCATGTGTTCGCAGCAAGAGGGTACCTACCGCTACTGCTTGAGCTCCAGCGTCAATAAGCAAGCGAATCATTTGTGGGCTATCGACACCCCCAGTTGCAATTAACGGCAGTGACGTTGTGGAAAGAACTGAACGTACAACGTCGATGGTGGAGCAATCACGGATCTCTCGCTCGGGGTTGAATGTGGCACTGTGTCCACCGGCTTGGGGCCCTTGAACGACGAGACCATCCACACCGATAGATTCTGCTAGTTCTGCTTCATTAGGCGTCGTTACGGTAGCAAGAACTGTCGTTCCAACATTGTGGAGGTCGTGGATAATGCTCTTATCCGGAAGCCCGAAAGTGAAAGAAACAACAGGCACTGGATCTGCAAGTAATAATTCAATTTTCTCGTGCCAATAGTCATCCCCGGATGGACTGTCGAGGTTACTAGTCAGGCCGTATGCGGCTAAGTCGGGTTGCAATTGCTGTGCATAGTTTGCAAGTTCGTCAGTATCGACAGTACTTGTTGTCGGTACAAAAACATTGACGCCGAAGTTTTCTGTGAATGAACGGAGCTGGGCGATTTGTTCATGCAGCATTTTGGGCTGACGATAGCCTGCGGCTAGGAATGGAAAGGCCCCAGCATCTGACACAGCGCGTGCGAGTTCAACGCTTGAAGGACCTCCTGCCATGGGCGCTGCGACGATCGGCAACCGTGAGCTGAGAAGTTGCTGCATTGTCGTGATGTCTCCTTCTTTTGCCTCAATATACGGGGTGGTTGATAGAACCAAGCACCCCTGCCTCTAAGACTAGGTGATGAGCTATCGGCGCAGAAATGCCAAATGGGCATAGCCTATGATGTCGAGGTATGGAGCTAGAACTTCGGCATATGCGTGCATTTGTTGCCCTGGCGCAGAGGGGTTCTTTTACGGCGGCAAGTTCGCAGCTCAATCTCACGCAGCCTGCCCTTAGCCGTACAATCCAGCAGCTCGAACGAGTACTGAGCGTTCCTTTGGTTATTCGTTCGTCGAACCGATGTGAACTTACTGAAGCCGGCGTGATTTTCTATGAGAAAGCTCAGCGCATTCTGGCTGAAGTTGATGGCGTGGTGAATGAGCTCCATAGCTGTCGTCGCCTCGTTATTGGGTTTTCGTGGCTTCTTCCCTATCCCTGGATCCACTCCGCGGTAGAGGCATACGAAAAAGAATTTGGGGTGAGAGTTGAACTTAAACGTCGCGACGACCTTGTGAGTAGTCTTCGTCGGGGAGATATTGATGTCGCAATTGCACGTCGTGAATTGTGCGGCGAGGAAATTTCCTCTGTTTGCGTGCTCAGTGAACCTCGGGTTGTTGCGGTAAGCCGACAACTGGAGCTCTCCCGAAGGAAGAGCGTGAGATGGGACGAACTAAGCAATTACCCGATCGTTATTAATACCAAGAGCGGAAGTACTTGTCTTGACCAATGGGGCGAGGATTCGCGACCTCAGGTTGTCTATACCTGTGAGAATTACGATGAGTGGGCGGCTCTCGTAGCGGCTGGCAAAGGAATTGGGACTCTCGCAAAGTCAGCCGCCAGCATGACCCAATATCCAGGGGTAACGTTTCTCCCTCTCGAAGATGGACCATTGGCGCACCTTTTCCTCGCTATCCGCAGTGGCGAAAAGTCAGGATCAGTGAGTGACTTTATTGAGGTAACTCGATCAAAACTGATGAGCCATTCAGGATGGAATGGCTGAATGTCACGTGAAGGCCGCGCGGAATGAAGCCCGGCGTTCGTCGTTTGCGGCGATGGATCTGCGGGTTCGTACGTTCGTCGTTTGTGGCGACGAAGCCGCTCGTCTGTACATTCGTCGGCCCACGGAAAAATTCAGAGAAGAAGTATTTCTCAAAATACCTTGACATCAAGATATTTAGTTCTACTATCAATTTAAGGTCAAAAGTCCTAAGCGTGCCGGTCGTCGCGACACATCGCAGCGATCCGAACTGAACGAACCGGAAAGACAGGTAGCCGGGGAAACATCCCGAGCAACCGCCATCCTGTGATGCACCGTCGCATCACACATCCACGTGAAAGAAGTCAGCCGATGAGCGTTCCCGCAATCCACCCATCCACAGCCGAGCCAGAAGTCAACAACTACGTCCCGCCCTCACGCACAGTTTGGCATGTGCGCGTTGCAGGCCTCCTTGGAGGAATACTCCTCGCCGCCCTTGTCTACATCCTCATCCCTGACAACGCGGGCGAGGTCGCCGCCCAAGGACTTGCCCCCGAAACTCTCGCCACGATGAACCTCGACGGCATACCAGTTGTCGCTGCCGTGGCGGTCCTCATGGGAGTGTGGTGGATGACCGAAGCTATCCCACTCGCTGCCACCGCCCTCATCCCGATGGTGATCTTCCCTCTCCTTCAAGTCGACACCTTCAAAGGCACTGCAGGCCCCTACGCCTCCGACACGATCTACCTCTTCATGGGCGGATTCGTCCTAGCGCTCGCGATGCAACGATGGAACCTGCACCGCCGCATCGCGTTGAGTGTCGTCATGCTTGTGGGTACCAAGCCACGGCAACTTGTCCTCGGTTTCATGATCGCGACAGGCTTCATCTCCATGTGGGTGTCGAATACGGCAACAGCGGTCATGATGCTGCCCATCGGCATGTCCGTGCTACAACTGGTTTCTCAACTTCAAGGCACATCAACTGAATCCGAAGAAGAATGGGCCGAAGAAGTCGCGGAGGTCGACGACGTCGCCCGCGACGCCATGAAAGGTGGCGTTGTTGCGGCAGTCGTCCAGAAGGGACGCGATACCGCAATCCCCAAGGAGGAACGCGCACACCTCGGCCAGTCAAAGTTCGGTATCGCCCTCATGCTCGGCATTGCCTACTCGGCTTCGATCGGCTCGCTCGGCACAATCATCGGCACCCCGCCCAACACCCTCATGGTCGCCTACCTCAAAGAAAACCACGACATCACGATCGGCTTCGGGCAATGGATGCTTGTGGGTGTGCCGCTGGCGGTTGTCTTCCTACTCCTGGGATGGTTCCTCCTCACCTTCGTGCTTTTCAAGCCTGAGATCGACGAAATTCCCGGAGGCCGCGCACTTATCCGCGACGAACTCGCCAAGCTAGGGAAGATGAGGGTCGGTGAGCTTCTCGTTGCAATCCTCTTTGCCGCCGCCGCCCTGCTCTGGGTATTCCTCCCATTCGTCCTCCAAAGCCAAGGCATCACGATTAAAGGAATCGACACGATTGTCGGAATGGGAATCGCTCTCCTTCTCTTCATCATCCCGGCCGATGCAAAGAACGGCGTGCGACTCATCAACTGGGAGACGATGAAAGACCTGCCGTGGGATATCCTTCTCCTCTTCGGCGGTGGCCTTGCCCTCTCCGGCCAGTTCTCTCATACCGGCCTCTCCAACTGGGTTGGGCATTCTGTGGAAGGACTGCGCTCCTTGCCAGTCATCCTCATCATCATCGTTATCACGGTACTCGTCCTCGGACTCACCGAGCTCACATCCAACACCGCCACCGCAGCAGCATTCCTCCCCATCATCGGCGGTGTGGCGCTCGGTCTGGGCTACGAAGGCAATGATGTTCTCCTCTTCATCATCCCCACAGCGCTTGCCGCAACGTGCGCCTTCATGCTTCCCGTCGCGACACCACCCAACGCTATCGCCTACGGCTCCGGATACGTCCGGATCATTGACATGATTAAGGCCGGATTCTGGTTCAACATTGCCGGCCTTATTCTCGTGGTGCTCACGGTGCTGGCGCTCGCGATCCCTGTATTTGGGTTGTCGTTGTTCCCGGCATAAGGCACTTTTTGAGAACGATGGTGGGGTGAGGGGGCACCACTGCCTCCTCACCCCCATCGTGGGCGAAGCGTGGCTCCTTAACTGAAGAACGTGTTGATCCTGAGCGAGGAAGGTTCTGTGGTGCTGGTTTGAGAATCACGTTATACCCGCTTGTGCGACACGTACGTTTTGTGCGCCGCGTACGTTGACATTCGATCTGAGCGCAGCACGCGAATTTTCGCGCCTGTCTGTTTCGGAGCGTATCCCTCGTGATGACGCCGGCATTGCTGCTGTTGCCAAGGTGTATGGAATGGTGCTCGTGACAAGAGAGTTCGCGCCATTGTGAATCACCACGGGTGGAACTCGTTAATCCGTGGGAGGACTCCTGAGGAATGTGAAGTTTTGGGAGATTGCGGTGAGCGACTCGGGCAGCAGATTTGGGAGCGAAGTGGACTCCCGTAAAATCGGAGGGTGATGAGCGAATCCCGAACCGTTAGTTCCACAGAGTCAACGCAGGCGCAGGCGTCGTCGTATCCCCAGATTCGTCGCCATAAGCCCGAAGTCCTCGCCCCGGCAGGAAACCTCCAGACCCTGAAAACTGCCGTAGATTTTGGGGCCGATGCCGTTTACGCGGGTGGCAAAGAATTTGGGATGCGCACCGCACCCAAGAATTTCACCCTTGAAGATTTCGCCGAAGGCCTGGAGTACGCTCACACGCGGGGTGCAAAGCTTTTCGTCACCTGCAATATCTTGCCGAATTCCGACGAAGTTGACGAGATGAACCGATACATGGCCCAGCTGGGTGAGATCGGTGTGGATGCGCTTATCGTCTCGGATATCGGCGTGCTCATGTCGGCGCGCCAAGTCGCGCCAAACTGCGAAATTCACGTCTCTACGCAGGCGGGCGTGACGAATTATCAGGCTGCAAACGCTCTCGCTCAGCTTGGTGCCTCCCGTGTGGTCCTCGCCCGCGAAGTTGATCTCGAATCGATCCGCCACATTCGTGCCCACGTGCCACCCGAACTTGAGATCGAGGCTTTCGTCCATGGCTCCATGTGTATGGCGTTCTCGGGGCGTTGCCTCATTTCACAACACACGACCGGGCGCGACGCGAACCACGGCGACTGCGCACAATCGTGCCGGTGGAAGTACCACGTTGTCGAAGAAAAACGCCCTGGCGAATTCTTCCCTGTCGAAGTGACAGGCGATGGCACCTTCCTCTTTAACTCGCAGGACATGAATCTCATTGAGCATGTCGACGAGATCCTTGATGCTGGCGTCACGAGCCTGAAAATTGAGGGGCGTGCGAAGAGTTCCTATTACGTGGCGGCAATGGCCAACGCCTATAAGACAGCTACGACGGAGTACATGCGTCAGCGTGGTTTTGAGGACGACGAGGGGAATTCGCTCAAGCCGTATTCGTACTCGGTGGGGGAGCACGTGGGCGAGGAGAGCGTGCAAGCTCGCGTGGAGCTGCCGCAGTGGCTTGTCGAAGAACCTTACAAGGTGACACACCGCGAATACTGCACCGGCTTCTACTTCCCCGAGGCGAAGGCCACGGAGGAGATTCAGCGTGGCGGCTACATCAACGATTGGCGCTGGCTTGGGACAGTGACCGGATACGACGACGAGCGAGGATGCGTCGAGCTCCTTGCGAAGAACAAGATCGTTCCGGGAATGGAGATCGAGTTTCTTGCGCCCTTTGCCGAACCGACGGCGATGATTGTCCCTGAAACTGGGCTTGTCGACGAGGATGGCCGTGCCGTAGAGCAGATCAACAACCCGGCGCATCGTTTCGGAATCCCGAGTGAAATGAGGATCGCGGCGGGTGCGATGATCCGCGCGAAGGTGCGTCAGGGGTAAAAGGACGGGGACAGGCCGGCAGATGGCCTGTGCGCTTGCCTGCGGCACGTTGTGTTGGCGGGTGGTGTCGTGGTGCGCGTGACCCGCGCCCGCCTGCTCGCTCCTTCCGTAGCCCGCCCCTGTGCCTGATCTGCATGTGCGTGGCGCTGCCGTACAGGATGGCCAGAATTGTGGCTATGCGGCTATAGGGAATGTGGCGAGGATGCGCGGGCAGTGAATTGAGCCTCGATGTGTGTGCGGAATAAGCGTGTAATCATATGCGCCATAAGCAGAAATGATTTGGTAACAATTAAGTTACCGAAATGGTTGTGCCTAAAAGCTGAGAAAAGTCTGAGATTTAGTTGAATATATGCAAAGTTGCCGTCATGTGAGACGGTTAAAAAACTCACTTTTATATAGATTTAGGCGAAATTCCAAGGATTAAAGAAGGCTGCCGCATATGTGGTGACTTAATTCACATTCTAATTAACTAAGGCGAACAAAGTTGCGTTGATCGGTTGAATTCAACACGGGCCGAAGGGACTAAAAGCCCAAGTTTTCTGCGTGATTTCGCGGGGGGGGGGGGCGCTTTTCCCTGCCCCGATCACTGGGGCGTCGAAGGGGTCAATTCGTGTAAAAAACCATGTGGCACCGAGTTTTCATCTCAGATAGGCGTACTAGTATGGGGTGCGTCTAGCAAGATGTGCAGGCTATGGTGGAGTAGATCCTCCACTGTTGCGGGACCTAGGTCGCCGATCCTGGTGCGCCCTATGTCTCCGCGTGGCTTCTGCTGCTTCTTGTGTGAAAGAACTGAATAAAAAATCCCTAGGTGCTTAAGCCGGAGGCAAGTCCGATACTCGTCGCCAAGCTTATAACTCGGGGTGCACACCGAAACTCAATGAGTCCGGAGTTTCGATAGCAGTTGAGTCAATCCGAGGCGTGGAATATCGCAAACCTTATGGTTTATGCGACGTCTGACAAACTCGAAACGACATCACAAGCGCGGCTAGATCCCTTAGAAGAACTATCCACGTTTCTGTGCGTAGGCTGCTTCGACCAATTTCACGGAACCTCAAAGAGATTGCGGTGAAATATCGGTTAAGGAGAGCTAATTTGAGCTATTCAGTGAAGAGCCTGAGCCAGACCGGCAAACGGTTGGCAGCTTTGATCGCTAGCGGCGCCATCGTCGCCAGCGGTGTTAGCGGGGTGGCCATGGCTGCGGAATCCGCGCCATCGGACCCGGCAGCGGCTGCCGCGCCGGCAACCTCGCGCCCTAGCGTTGATGACACGAACGCACGCGTCATCGAGGCAGACGCCATTGCCAACCAGTACATCCGAAGTGGAACTGACGCAACGAATGCGCGCGCCGTCCTCTCCGGTGCCGCATGGGTTGTCGATAAAGGCACACCTGCGAGCTTCTCGAACGGCCTGACCGCAGTTCCAGAGGGGACCCCGGTCTACATGCAGTGGATCGATACTGATGGCGCCGTTTCACCCATTTACAAGACCATCACCCACAATGACGTTGACGTTAACGGCGACGGTGACGCGACGGGTTCCTACGCCTTCGACCTTCGCACCCCGTGGAAGGACGCTGCTGGCAAGGAACACGTCTACACAGCAAAAGGCAACCAGTACTACCGTTTGTGGATTCAGGATTTCACGACCGAGCAGGGCAACACTGCGACGATGTTCCGCCAGGCTGGTGGCTTCTTCCCAGGTGTATTCGTGGGCTCGGCGACGGGCAGTAATCTCGGCCAGTTCCCGCTTCTCGGTACGAACATGCAGAAGACCGGCGTGTACATGTACGTCGAAGATTCCGCCGATTACATGACTCGCCCCGAATCTGAGTGGATTGATGGCACGTACACTGGTGCTCTTACCGGAAACCGCGCCCTCGAGGGAACTGTATGGCTTGAGACAGGCGCCGGCGATCGGGCCAACTCGGCAACCGGGCCAAACGATAACTCGGCCGATCCGCAGGCCGTTGGCTACAAGGTTGTCTTCTCGTCACTGACCGACGAAGGTGCCGCGGCATACAAGGCAAATGTTGAATCGCTGCCGACGTCGCAGCAGGCCGATGCTGCCAGGAAGCTGCTCACCGACCATCCGGAATACATCTCGGCGACGATTTACACGACGACCGACGACAAGGGCAACTACAAGATCTCCTTCCCGGCGGGAACGTACAACCACACACACCTGTACGGCTACGTCATGGATCCCGAAGGCCGCGTCGTTGAGGGGTATTCCTCCTACACGAGCCCACTGTTCCGCACGCCGAATTCCAACCTTTCATGGGCACCACAAACAGCTCCTGTGGCGCTCGTCAGTTCCTGGGCTAACGTGAACTTCGCGCTCGTCGCCAGCACGCAGGTGAACCTCGACGTGACGAACTACGATGTCACCGACAACCCGGCGACGAATGGCGACACAGCTAAGCTGAATGTCACCGGCCAGACCCTCTCCCCGCTCTACAACAAGATTGAGTGGGTTGATTCCAACGGCAAGGTTCTTGAAACTTGTGACAACAACGGTGCTGGCCTCACTTCACTCACTGAAGCGAACGCTTGCACATTCACCGTGCCCGACGACGTGGCAGATCAGACCGTTATCACGGCCCGCCTCGTCTCTGGTGACAACATCGTTGCAGCCGATTCCTTCATCGTCCTCAAGGATTCCGATAAGGACGGCGATCCTGACGCCACAGATCCAGATGCCAACAACGATGGCACCGTCGACGACACGAAGAAGACTGCTGACTCTCAGCATCTCACTCAGGGCGTCAAGATTGACGGCGTCGCCGTCAACTCGAACGGCGACAACAACGACAACGGTGCGGAACTTCCCGCTGCCCTGCGCAATCTCGTCGTCACGCTCACCGCCAAGACCGACATGACCTACAAGGATTCTGCCGGCAACGACGTGACGGTTCCCGCTGGCACAACGTTCACCTCCGGTGACGCCTCGACATGGCTTGGAGCCAAGGACTTTGCGCTTGTCCAGAACTTCGGCCTCTCGGTCTTCCCGAAGGGCGAATACAGCGTGGCCGTTTCGGGTATCACGCCAGGTTCCGGCTACGCTGTGGACGCAGCGACGAGTGACCTCGTTGATGGTGGCACTATCACGATCGACGGCAACACAAGGAACCTCTTTGTCAACGTCACATCCCCGAAGGATGCTGACGAGAACGACCCAACTTACCAGCCTGTCTCAGTGACGAAGGGCGCCTCGGTTTCGTCAGAAACTCCGAAGAACTCGGATGGTTCCGACCTTCCGTCAGGTTCGTCGTTCGCCATCCCGGATGATTTCACCGCCCCAACAGGCACCACTGTGACGATCGATCCCCAGACCGGTGTCGTCACGGTTGAGACCACGGATGGCACGCCGGCAGGCGATATCACGGTTCCTGTTGTCGTGACCTACCCGGATAAGTCCACCGATAACACCTCCGCTACGATTTCGGTTAACGATCCCGCTAAGACCGACGCCGAGAATAACGATCCTGGTTATCAGGATGGTTCCGGCGCCCCGGGCACCTCTGTTGAGATTGACCAGACGGGCGATACGACGCT
>JADYUX010000012.1 GCA_021532125.1 Arcanobacterium haemolyticum | reverse complement strand
GGGGGTACTCGGGGCGGGGTTGGGAGTTTCCGACGCCATAGGTAAATCCGCTGCGGTGGTTGTGTTTTCTGATGTGTCGTATGAGGACGGAGGCGTCGCACCGGGTGCAGATGTGGATGCGGTGTCGGATGCGGAAGTGGGTGTGGTTCCAGGCGTGGGTATGGTTCCGGGTGTGGGTGTGGTTCCGGGTGTGGGTGTGGTTCCGGGTGCGTCGCGACGTGCGGGCGCCGAAGGATAAGAATCGTCGGGATTGTGTGGCACGAGCTAAGCCTAATCACTCTGAGGTTGATGAAGGCAAGGGCGATACTGGTGGTATGCACTCATGACTCGTTGAGTGCATATCTCGTTATGTCTGCACTTCGCGTGCTGACTTCATGTCGTCTGCTCTCTTCGCGTGGTGCCCGATCCTCAATTCGTGTGCTTGTCCTTACATCTTGTCGGATCTGTGCCTCGTGTGCTGCCCTTATATCGCCTTCTGCCCTATCCTCGTTCCCGGTTCACACCTTCTTGTCGTAGAACTCGTCATCGTCACACAACGTCCTCTTATCTTTTCCAGTCCGTCCACACCTGATACTTGTTTTTGCTCTGCTTGGTGGCGCAGTGGACTCCGGGAAATGTGTCCGGTGGGCTGCGCCAGAGGGGTGTTCACTGCGCCAGATGTGCAGATTGAGTCGGAGGGGCCGGTGCGAGCTGCGTCAGGGGCGAGTGGCTGCCGTGGGCCGTAGGTATAAGCCGAGTGTGAGCGGAGCCGGTTGTGGCCGTGTGGTGCCGTCGCGGTACTAGAGCATGTTGTTTTCTAGTGCAAATCGTTCAAGTGGAAGTCGAAGTTCTCGACGTGTTCTAAATGTGACCTATTCGAATGTGGAAATAAGAGTTTTCCACGGGTGTGGATAAATCTGGGGACGAATTTCCGCACTTTTCCCAAAAGTTATCCCCAACTGTGCACAAATCGCATTGGAAATGTGGATAAGTGGGGGTGTTTACCCACAGGCGACGCGCCATGTATGCACAAGGGCATCGGCGTGTGTCCACAGAACAAGTGTTTGAACGATTTGCCAATTGGGACCTTTTCGTGCTCGACAGCTCTGTTGCCGTCCGCCCTGTCAATCAGGCAAAGATGCAGATAGCTCATTGCGATGCTGATATGGCTGGTAGTGGCCATGTCGTTTCTCCTCACGACATGGGTAGCGAGTTTCTCGGCGCAGTTCCGGGTTTGGGCGTGGTCCCAGGTGCGCCGCGATGTGCGGGCGTTGTGGGAGCGTGGAACTGTGGCTACCGGTGGCGTCGGCGCGGCGGCTACGGGGGCTGAGTGTTGTGGGAGCGTGGAAGTGTGGGGTGGCGCAGTGGACTCCGGGAAATGTGTCCGGTGGGCTGCGCCAGACGGGTGTTCACTGCGCCGGGTTGGTTTGTTCAGTTGGGATGCGACTGGTGGTGGGTGTGCCGTGTTCGTATTCCGTTCCCGGTTCACACCTTCGTGTCGTAGAACTCGTCATCGTCACACAACGTCCTCTCGTCCTTCCCAGTTCACACCTGATGCTTGTTTTTGTTCTGCTTGGTGGCGCAGTGGACTCCGGGAAATGTGTCCGGTGGGCTGCGCCAGACGGGTGTTCACTGCGCCGGGTTGTGCAGATTGAGTCGGATGCATGGTTGCTTGGGATCGAGCGGGTATTCACAGTGTCGGTCAGCGCTGAGTGTGTCAGTTTGTCCTGTTGTGCCGCGACGAGGTGGGTGTTCACTGAGCCAGGCTCGTCGTCTTTTCGTCGTCGTCATCATGGAGTCTGCTATGCCGCGCTATGCTTGGTAACTCGGGAGTTGTTGCGGAATGCAACAGTGGCTCACAGATGAAAGACCCATCCGGTTCGCCCGTATTTCGCCCGTATATGTCTGTCGTGATCGCAAGGAGGAATTGTGAGCGAAGGTTCGTCGTTCGAGCGTACGCCGCCGCAGAATATCGAGGCGGAGATGTCGGTGCTGGGCGGCATGATGCTGTCGAAAGAAGCGATTGCGGACGTCTTGGAAATTCTGCAAACCACGGACTTTTACCGCCCTGCGCACTCGACGATCTACACGGTCATTCTCGAACTGTTTGGGCGTGGGGAGCCAGCAGATGCGATCACGGTGGGTGCGGAACTCAAGAAGATTGGCGAAATTGAGCGGATCGGTGGTTTGCCTTACCTCCACACGCTAGTATCGACAGTCCCAACGGCGGCCAACGCCGCCTACTATGCGAATATTGTGCGCGAGCAGGCGCAGTTGCGTGCGCTTGTCGAGGTGGGTACTCGCGTAGCTCAGCTTGGCTACACCACGGACGGTGCAGATGTTGAGGGTCTGATCAACATGGCCCAGTCGGAGGTTTTTGCGATCTCGGAGCGGCGCCAGCAGAACGAGTATGTGTTGCTTCAGGATGTGGTTCCTGGCCTGTACGACGAACTTGAGCTCAACGAAAACAGGGATGGTCAGTTCCAGGGTGTTCCCACTGGTTTCTCGGAGTTGGACGCGAAGCTTAATGGTCTTCGTCCTGGCCAGATGATTATTGTGGCGGCGCGTCCGGGTGCGGGTAAGTCCACGCTGGCGATGGATTTCTGCCGTTCGGCGGCGATTCACAACAATCTTGGCGCGGCGTATTTTTCGCTGGAAATGAGCCGCACGGAATTGTCGATGCGTCTCCTTGCGGCTGAATCGCGAGTGTTCCTTGACCGCATGATCAAAGGTGAGATGACGCCGGAGGATTGGGAGCGGGTGGCGCAAACTTTGGAGCGGATTTCCACGGCGCCACTTGTCATCGACGATTCTCCCAACATGACGATGGGTGAGATTCGGGCCAAGAGCCGCCGGATGAAACAGCAGCATGATATTCAACTTATTGTTATCGACTATTTGCAGCTGTTGACGTCGGGTGCGAAGTCGGTGGAGTCGCGCCAGCAGGAGGTTTCGGAGTTCTCGCGGTCGATCAAGCTTCTTGCGAAGGAGCTTGAGGTGCCGATTATCGCGGTTGCGCAGCTTAATCGCGACCCGGAGAAACGTAATGATAAGCGTCCGCAGGTCGCGGATTTGCGTGAGTCGGGTTCGCTTGAGCAGGATGCCGACGTTGTGCTGCTTATTCACCGCGATGATATGTACGACCAGAGTTCGGAGCGGCAGGGTTTGGCTGAGGTCATTATTGGTAAGCAGCGTTCAGGCCCGACTGGCTCGGTGGAGCTTGCGTTCCAGGGGCATTTTGCTCGTTTTGCGGAGACGGCTTCGTAAGTTTGTGGCCGTTTGGCGCGTACGCCTGGTTGGGGTTGTGAGGGCTCTGACCAGGCGTTTTGTTGTTGTGTGGGAGGTTGTGTCGCTTCTCTCCCGCCGGGATTCTTGAGTTAAGGCTACATCCGTATCATCCTAATACCGAAGGTATTGAATACTTGCGGTATTGAAAGAAGGATGTGGCAATGACTCACGAACCCATGCGTCGACCCAAGCGTTCGGATGTGCGAGAAGCTGTTATTGCTGCCGCTGCCCACGCGTTCGAGGTCGAAGGCTACGACAACGCACGTCTTGACCGCATCGCCGCCGAAGCAGGTTTCACCAAAGGTGCTATCTACTCAAACTTCGGCTCGAAACTTGCCCTCTTTCTGGAAGTTATTGAGCGTCGCTTCGATACGGAGACGGGAGGAATCCTCGATGTCATCGGAGCTGAGTTGGCCACACCTCCCGAGTCTCAAACCTCCTCAGGTGGCGAATTGGATGCAATCATCGCGAGCTTCAGCCAACAGCTTGCCCAGGTTCTCGACGAATTTGTTCCGTTCCAAGTGGCCATTGCGCAATTCCGTGCCCGAGCACGGCTCGATCCGGAGGTTGCACGCGCGTACGGGAAGCTTCACAAGGCGCGTACCGAACGCATCGTCGATCTCTGTGCAACTCAACCGGCAACGTCCCATATCGCCCGGGAACGGCTCGTCACCTTTACTGAAATCTTGATTAACCTCGTCGGCGCCCGCTGCCTCGAAATGGCGGCACGGCCTGAGGCGCGCGATGTCAGCGTCAATGCCGAGATTTTCCGTCTTGCATTGCAAGGAGTTTTCCATGACTAATGAATCGCGACGCACGCCCGTCCTCTCGGCCCGCGATCTCGTCGCTGAAGGTAAACAGGGAACAATTTTTGGTCCGCTCAGCCTCGACCTCTATGCGGGTGATCTCTGTGTCGTCGGGGGCGCCCGAGGTGCAGGGAAGTCGGCATTTCTTATGGCGCTCGCGGGCAGATTCCGTGGGGTTTCCGGCGAGCTCACGATCAATGGGATTGACGCGCTCGCACGCCCTTACGAAGCAATGGATCACACGGCTGTTGCGCGACTGGGGAATTTCGTCGCCCCGGAAGATCGACTGACGGTTGCCGAATCGATCTCAGAGCGAGCATTTCTTGACGGAATCTCGCTCAAAGATGCGGAAAAGCGTTTGCGGGCTTTTGAGGAGCTTGTGGGAGTCCGAGTGGAGCGTGGTGTGGAGATTGAAGATCTTGATCCCGTGACGCGCGCTGTCGGTTCGGTGGCTCTTGTTGCGTTGCGTCCGGCGAGTGTTGTGGTTGTCGACGATGTGGACATCATGGTTCCGCATGCGGATCAGCCGGTCATGTATGAGATGCTCGCAAAGCTTACAAGCCTTGACGACATGGTGGTTGTGGCGTCTGCGATTGATGCTGATACGGCTCCTGTGGGTTCGGTGCGTGTGCGTTTGGCGAGTCGTTTGGTCGCGCATACGCACCCGATCGAGGAGGATTCGGCTGAGCTTTCGATTGTTGAGGAAGCGCCGACGAACATAGGTGATCCGTTTTCGCTGGTGAGGGCTGGTGATGTTGTCGTCGAAAGGATTGACGACGAAGCCCCGCCTGCGGGAAGTCCGGCCACCAAAGTGGGCGATTTAAGTGTGACGGCGGACACGTGGCGAATGTTGTCGCCTCACGATGACATGATCTCGTCAACACCTCAAACCCAGAGCATGAGCTCAAACCAAAGCGCTCGCCATACACATGGTGAGCACACAAACCGCAGCAACGTAAAGGAAGGAGAACAGGCATGAGTTTCCAACCAGCATCGCGCCTTCTGCGCTACGAATTTCGTCGTTTTAAGGGCTTGTCGAAGCTTGCCCTTGTCTTTGTTCTCCTCATTCCCTTGCTCTATGGCGGTATTTATCTCCATGCAAACTGGGATCTCTATGGCCATCTCGACAGCATCAAGGTGGCTGTCGTGAATCACGATAAACCGGCGGAATACAACGGGGAAACCGTAGCCGGTGGCGAGATGCTAGAGGAGCAACTCAAGCAGGAATCCACCTTCGACTGGAATTTCGTCGATACCGACGAGGTTGCGCAAGATGGCCTCGCGAAGGGCGAGTACTACATGGTCATCACGGTGCCGGAGGACTTTTCATCGAGCCTCGTAAGTGCGGGCAACTACAAGCCGGTGCGCGCAACCCTCACGCTCCATCGCGACGATGCTAACGGCTTCATCATCGGATCACTCGTCGGAAAAGCAGATGATGCTTTGTCCAAGGCCCTTGATAATGCTGTTTCTCAAACATACTTTGAGGCACTCTTGGCAAATGTCGATACGATCAAGTCGCAACTCACGGCCGCGGCGGATGGTGCTGGCCAACTCGATGATGGGCTTGTGCAGGCAGCCGAGGGCGTGAAGCAATTGAATGATGGAGTCACGCAGATTGATACATCTCAACTCCAACAACAGCTTGACGCAATCAACGGCGGATTAGATGCCGTTGGGAATGGAGTAAGCGGACTTACGGGGGCTGCCTACACGATACGTCAGGGAGCCGGAGACATTACTGGAGTTGCGTCGACGATTGGTTCGGGAGTCTCGTCGGTTCGTCTGGCGTTGTTTCCACTGGCGTATTACGTGAACAACACGCTACCGAGCCTTGAGAATGAGGCCATTCAGATAGCCGATATTGACGCCGAACTCACGGGTGGTGCGGATGGTGGCCTCGTCGCAGATACCGCCGCCAACCTCACGGCCGCACAGGAAAATCTCCTCAAACTTGAGGCAAGTACGTCGCTTTCTCCGGAGGATCGCGCGCTCGTCGCCGAACTGAAAAAGAATATCAGTGGCTCCCTCTCCTCCCACACGGAAGTCACGACCAAACTCAACACGCAGGCTCAACTCAACGCCTCCCTCAAGGTGCACCTCGATCCCACGGTTGCGCAGGCTCTCGTGAACGCGGCTAAGGCGGCATCAGACACGCTCGATACAGCTGCGGATCAGGTGACAAGTGGGCTCTCGACGATCAACGACGGACTTGATCAGGCCGATACGGGAATGGCCGATCTCAATGGAGGTGTTTCCACGCTACGTGGAGCTACCTCAACTTTCATGTCGCAAGCGCCCAAGCTCGTCAACGGCGTGCTCCAACTGGTCAACGGAATCGGGCAACTGAATACCGCGATGCCGCAACTATCTGACGGTGCGCACACCCTTGCCACAGGCCTCAAAGACGGCGCGGATCGCGTGCCTTCACTTAGCGAGAGTCAGCGTGACAACCTTTCGTCCGTCATGTCCTCGCCGGTAGATATCAACCAGGTGGTCTCCCACGATGCAAAGTACTACGGCCGTGGGCTTGCCCCGATGTTCTTCTCGATCGCCCTCTGGGTGGCCTGCGTCTCCATCTTCCTTGTCGTCCGAACGATCTCCGGGCGTGCCCTCACGGCGCGAGGCGGCATACTTCGCACCGCCTTCATGGGATACGGACCTGTGGCAGCCATTATGCTCGTCAGCGCCTTCATCATGGGATGCGACGTATGGCTCCTCCTCGGCCTTGACCCAGTACATCCCTGGCTCTTTATGTTCCTCCTTGCCCTCACCGCCCTATCGTTCTCGGCTCTCGCCTACTGGGTGAGGTTGGCACTAGGCTCGCCACAAACAGCAGTCTTCCTTGTCGCCCTCATCCTTCAGCTTCCGGCATCAGGAGGGACTTTCCCGATCGCCATGCTCGGCTCCTTCTACCAGGCCATCGCTGTCATCTCACCCATGAGATACGCGATCGACGCCTTCCGAGTGGTGATCTCCGGGGGCAACATGACAATGTTCTGGGGATCGTGCGCGGTGCTTGCCGGGATATTCGTCGTCTCGCTCGGGCTCATTTATCTACTCGTGCACAGGCGCAGGATTTTCCGCATGCGCGACCTTCATCCACCGATGGTCACATCCACCTCAACAGCCGACTACGCCTTCTCCGTGCGGCCGCGCTGAGCGAAAGGAGAAAAGAACCTGAGCATCCAGGAGGACTAACGAACCACAGACCTACACCATAACGGGCGCCAAGCGAGAAACCGCATCGCGCACGTCCGTAGGGCCGCGTCCACTCTGGCTGTCTTCCCCAACCTAATCCAGATAGACGCGGCGAGGGGAAGAACAATTCACGCATTGTTCTTCCCCTCATTTTCGTCTTCACGTGAAGGCCAAGCGCTCTAGCTCGTATCCACGCGAAGGCCGAGCGCTCTAGTTCGTATTGACGCGAAGGCCAACAGCTCCCGCTCAGCGGAAGGTGCAGCCGGCGTCGTCAGCCTTGGTAAGCACCCTGCCACACCGTCGCAAACGGCGTGTGTGCCTCCACCCGATTCTTGATACCCGTCGTCACAACATCCTTCGCAACACGCACAGCATCATGAATATCCGCACCCTTAGCGAGCTCAGCCGTGATGGCAGCCGCCAGCGTACAACCAGCACCCGACACGCGCTCCTCACCAATCTTCGGCTCGGAATACACTGTGGCCTTCTCGCCATCCCACAGTACGTCCACAGCTTCGTCACCAGGGAAATCAATACCACCCTTGACGATCACATAGCGCGGTCCGAGCTCCGAAATACGGCGAGCCGCCTCGGTGAGATCCTCAACCGTTTCAAGCTTCTCCAAGCCTGACAACGTGCACGCCTCAAAGTAATTCGGCGTCGCAACCGTGGCCAACGGAAGAATCTTCTCGCGAAGAGCGGTATCAGTGTCGAGCGCCGCACCAGGCTCCTGACCCTTACAGATAAGCACAGGATCAAGCACGATATTCTTCCAGCTCTGCGACTTGAGACCTTCCGCAACCGTCTCAATCGTCGCTGGCGTACCAAGCATGCCGATCTTCACCGTGTCGATATCCTGCGAAGCGAGAGCCGCCTCCATCTGGTCGTGAATCACCTGCGGATCGACCGGAACAAAACGATGGCCCCAATTGTTCTTCGGATCAAAAGAGACGATGCACGTGAGTGCGCCCATGCCGTAAACGCCGAGTTGCTGGAAGGTCTTGATATCAACCTGGAAACCGGCGCCACCAGTGGCCTCGGAACCAGCAATCGTGTAGGCAAAATTGACCATTTTTCCTCTTTTCCCGAATGTTAATGGGGTGTGTAGTCCTCATCGTAGGTGCTGCCCGTGGAGCACGCCACATATTTCAGCAGATGGGCACCGTCCCCTAGGCAGCACGCAACGTTGGTGTGGGGGTTCGTCGCCACGTCGTCGCCGCACCCCCACAGTGCTCAAAACCTACTCCCCATAACGCTTCATCGTGTCCGGGTTATACCCGGTGCGGCCAGCCTCCCCGCGGTCGAGCTCGTTGATACGCTCAACCTCACCCACCGTGAGCTCTACGTTCAGTGCCTCAAAGTTCTCGCGGATACGTTCCGGCGTGACCGACTTCGGGAAGATAATGTGACCGCGAGCGATATGCCACGCGAGCACGGCCTGGGCGCTCGTGCATGAGTGAGCAGCAGCAACATCCTCAATGACCGGGTCGCCCATAATCGCCCCGCGTACAAGCGGAGCCCACGCCTCGATAGCGATCCCATTTTCGCGGCAGAACTCGGCAACGCCGGGATTCTGGAAATACGGATGCAACTCAATCTGGTCAACAGCGGGGACGGTCTCCGAACCCTCAATGAGAGTTTCAAGGTGATGTTGCTGGAAGTTCGAGACTCCAATCGAGCGCGAACGGCCGTCTGCAGCGAACTCCTCCATAGTTTTCCACGTGGAGAGGAAGTCGCCACCGTACTGATCAGGCAACGGCCAATGGATGAGGAACAGGTCGACGTAATCCGTGCGCAATAAGTCAAGAGACTCAGCGAAGGTACGACGAACGTCTGCAGGAAGGTGGTTCGGGTTGTTCAGCTTCGTCGTGAGGAAAATGTCGGTGCGGTCAATACCTGAATCCTCGATCGCCTTGCCAACTTCGGCTTCGTTGCCATACATCTGCGCCGTATCGATATGGCGGTAGCCAGTATCGAGGGCGTAACGTACGCAACGGTAAGTGTCATCGGGTGAAATCTTGTACGTACCAAAACCGAACTGTGGGATACGGTGGCCGCTGTTAAGCGGGATTGTTTGAGCACTCATGACACCATTCTCCCGCGCGGAGGGTGCCGGCGGGAGAGGTTTCGCGTTTTCTGTGCGGAGAGTTCGGAGCGACGAGCGGCGGCTAGGCGATGACGTACCGCCACCACCAGCAAGGTAGGCGTCTACCTCAGCTACTCCCGGACAGCCTTAACGAGACGATCGATAATCATAGGACCGCCCGTGCGCAGGCCATCGTGATGGAAGTCGTTCGTGATCAGCGGGTGCAGGCCTCGGATCTCTTTCGCGGTGGTCACGGAAAGCTCGTAGGGCACAAACATGTCGTCGACGTAGATCCATGCGGCTGCGGGAACGGTGTTCTCGGCGAGTGCTTCGCGGGAGTACAGCTCGGGCCAATCATCCTTTGCGGCGACGAAGTCGGCAGCTTCGGCCATAGGTGCGAGGGCAGGATCGGAGGCGATCTGCCAAGGAAAGACGTGCTCTCCAGAGAAACGGAAACCCATACCCGCCTTGCGGAGCTCGTCCTCGCCGGCGCCGCCTGCGGAAAGATTCGGCAGCGTGAATTCGGGGAACTCGTCGCGCACGCGGTGAGCACTCCATGCTGTCGCACCGGTCGAAGCCTGACCATAGATCGCTTCGTGGATCACGCCGTAAAGCGGCGTGCTAGCAAACGAGAGGTGCTCACACATGCGGGCGAGGAATTGTGGGCGCAGGCGGCGCCGGCCGCCCATCTGCCACATGGGATCTTCGAGAGCAAAGTGCAGGGCCTCAAGTCCATATGACCAGCCGAGGGAGAGTCCGAGCTGTCGGAATCGGGCAGGTGTCAGGCGCTCCCCGTTGGGCATCAGTTCTTCAGTATCCGCCAGGTGACGTGCGATATCCCAGGCCACGGCTTCGTCGCCGGGGTAGCGGTCGAAGAACTCGCGGTTGCGTCCCGCGGTGGAGGCGAAGGTGCGGCGGTAAACCTCGTCGGCGTGGAGGTGCGTGGACGGCAGACCTGCCGTCACGAACGCTTCCGATAGCCCCTCGGGATGCTGCGAAAGGTAGGTTGTGACGCAGAATCCGCCGAAGCTCTGCCCGAGCACGGCCCATTTTTCGTCGTCCTGCAATTCGTGGCGAAGCGCCTCGGCGTCGCGCACGATGGAATCTTGGCGGAAGCAGGCTAAGTACGCGGCCTGGGCTTTCGCCCCTCCAACGCTCGTCACTGCGATCTGTTCAAGCGGATGCGAACGCCCAGTGCCGCGCTCGTCGAGAAGAACGACGCGGAAGTAGTTGAGAGCGGTGTCGAGCCACGACCCGATTGGCGCCATGCGCGGCCCTGCCGAACCTGGCCCGCCCTGGAAGTACACCAGACGCGGAGCCTTCTCCTGACCGTCGCGCACGTACTCGCGGGCAAAAACGTCGATCGTCTCAGGTAGCTGCGCCTTCTCCTCGGGAGACAGCCCGGCAAGCGCTCCAAAATAATCAAGCGGCGCAGTGAATGTGTGGTCGTACGTTGTGTGGCCGGTGATGCGTTGTGTCGTGGTGTGCATCGTGAACGTCCTATCGTGGCTCTCTGTGGTGAACGACGAATACTCACGTGTCGGGAATCGTCGTCCGCTATCTCAATCTCTGACGGCTACTTTTCCCAGCCTTCAAGGAGCCAGGAACGTGCTGCCTCGTCGTCCTCAGCACGCAGACGAGGCTCGGAAACCTTCGCAGGCTTGAATCCTGTCTTGCCCTTGTAGAAGGCACGGATCCGGTCCATGTCGGCCTTGACGTCGCCGGTGACACGGACGATCCCACCCCAGCCGTACGTCATTGTCGTGCGGTCGATGAATCCAAGCTGAATCGGCATACCCGTTTCTAGGCAGATGCGGTAGAAACCAGACTTCCAGTATTCACGAGGTGAACGAGTTCCCTTCGGGGCGATAATCAGCGTGAACGTATCGGCAGCCTCAGCTTGATGGACGAGGGAACCCACCATGCCGTGATGTGCTGAACGGTCGATAGAAATACCGCCGAGAGCTCGCACCAGACGCCCAAGCACAGGCGCATGCGCTGCCGAATCCTTGACAAGGAACTTGATGGGCCGGCCAACTTTCCAAAACGCCATGACCATGAGAAAGGCGTCGAAATTCGATGTATGTGGCGCGCCAATAGCGACAACCTTAGGCGGCAATTCCTCGTGCACAAACGTCCAACGGGAAAACTTCATGTAGATAGATGCGATCGCCTTGGTGATCTTCACGGCGCCTCCTTGTATACGTGCGTGTCGGATCGTCGAAAGGGAAAGCTTGCGTACAGCCGTTATGGCAGGGCGTTTTCCTTCCGGACGATGGCCACATGAGTAGTGTAACGACGACGAAGGTGCTGCGACGTTCGTCATACGCGCCGTGGTACGTGATGGCGCTGTATTTTCTCTGCCCAAGGTAGGAAGGAAATTAAGGAAATGGTAAAAGTCAATTCACAAATCCCAATCTTCATTCAAGGTATGGCCAGGACGTAGAATGTGCGCATGACCAATAACGATTCTCTGCTTCACACCCCGCACACACCCGTGCCGGAAGCGCAGGCGGGTGAACCGATGGCCGAGCGTATCGCGGCATGGAACGAATGGCGCGAGGAGCGCACCCGCACGCTCTCCGAGCCGCACGGCTGGCTGACACTTATTTCTTTCACATGGCTCTCAGAGGAGCGCATGCGGATCTCCGACTTCCCGGGCGTCTGGTACGTCTCCGGCGACACCGCTGCGGTGTCCTTCCAAAATGGCACGTCAACGGCCAGTAACTCCGTCACAGTCCTCCGCGACGGCGAACCCTACTCAGGCGAAGTCGTCTTCAACCTCAAAGACGGAGAATCTGATCTCTCGCTCTCTGCCGGTACACGCGTCGCCGAAGTTGCCGTACGTGGCGGGCGCTACTGCGTGCGCGTACGTGATTCGTCGGCGCCAACACTGGCGCACTTCACTGGCGTCCCTGTGTACGACTACGATCCGTCCGCCGTGGTTCCCGCACGCTTCGAATCCTTCGGTGAACCACTTGTCTACATCGGCACGAGCGCCCGCAAAGGCGTGAGCACCACATATTCCATCGTCGGGGACGTCATCTTCACCTACGCAGGTGTGGAATGTCGCCTTGCAGTGTCGGGCGATCCGGCAGGTGAACTCCAGGCAGTGTTCTACGACGAAACAAACGGCACCGAATCAGCCGACTGGCGCAGTGTCCGATTCCCTGGCCCAGATTCGCCCGAGGTTCGCGGATCTAGCGAGGGTGACGTGCGCGGTGATGCCGGGTTCGTCATCGACTTCAACCGGTCCCAGAACTACCCAGCAGCCTTCACGCCGTTTGGTACATGCCCGAAGCCGATCGACGGCAACACGATGCAAGTTCCTGTACGTGCGGGCGAGCGGCGCCCGGCCGCCTGGATCGATCCCTTCGCGACCCGCGAGTGAGGTTCGACGAACGTGAGCGGGCTTAGGTTCGACGAGCATGTGTGAGCTTTGGCCCGACTGGCGCAAGCGGGCGTTGGTTTGAGCCTACGCCCCGAGCCTCGGCGGTTGCTGCATGGTTCCGCGGTTAAAGCGCGGCGTGTCGTGGGATGTTTGTGCAGTAACTGCCGAGCCTCGTGACGTTTTGCAGTTACGACGAGGATCGGCAGGCACAACTGGTAGCAATCACCCGTAATCGGCAGCAACCAGCCGCCAGCCACAAGCCTTCACACCACGCTCACCATCAGAATTCGTGTCTCATGCGCTAATGATTCGTCGTTCGTCGCCCATCACGACGATGGCCTGCCGGTCGGTGATGCCCACGATGTCGTCGCCGGCGTAGGTGCGAAGGATCTGGTGCGCGGTGTCGCGTAAGGGGTTTCGGGTTAGGTGGGGGACGATGCGGAAGTCGACAAGGCCGAGGCCCCTGTGATCGCGCAGGCTGCCTGCGCGGCGGGGATCGTCCATGCGGCTGATGTGCTCGATGTCGGGGCCTGTAACAACGGCCCCCGCGGAGATACCGATGTACGGCGTTCCGTCCGCAACAGCGTGCCGGAGGGCGACGTCAGCGCCGGTGCGGCGAAGCTCCTGGAGGAGGAAGAAGGTGTTGCCGCCGTCGACGAAGATGATATCGGCGGCTGTAATCTCCTGGCATGCAAGGCGCCGGTCAGTGCGCATGACGTCAAGCTCGCGAACGTCGAATCCCATGCCTGCGAGGCGACGCCTAGTGGCGCGCTCGTGGAACCCGTGGAGACTCGGGCCGAGGCGCGAGGCCGTGGGAATGTAGCAGAGTCGCGGCTTCTGCTGAGTGGAGTGAAGAGGGGGTGTGGAGGTGCCGAGGCGTGGGTCGTCGACGCGGAAAATGCCGCCGATCTTGCCGCGAATCTTCGTCGTTGTCGCTCGCGTGGGGAGGTTAAGTTGCGCTGTCGGCAGGGCCATGCCAGGTGAGGTGGCGGCGACCTCAGCGAGGAAGTGAGGGAGGAAGGGCGCGACACGAGGAAAACATGAGGCGAGGAAGATCGCTCGTGTCATGATTCCTCCTTGGGGTGCTGCGCCACGGTGGGAATCTGGCGTAGCCAGGCTCCGGCGCGGTTGGGTTGCCGTGTTGTTGGGTTATGGCGCGGTTGGGTTGCCGTGCCGACGAGCTAAATATATGACGACGAAGCCCGGCGCGAGTAAACGGTAGCCAGCGAGGGAGTTGCGACATGTGCTTGTGAGGGCGACGAGGTTGCGGAGTAGCCCAGTGGTTGCTGGCGGCATTGTGCAGAGGTAGCGGCATTGTGCAGAGGTAAAAGAAAGCTCCGGTAGCGCAGTGGCTACCGGAGCTGGTTGCGGAGATGGGGGGATTTGAACCCCCGAGGGACCTTTCGACCCCTACCTTCTTAGCAGGAAGGCGCACTCGACCGGACTATGCGACATCTCCGAGCTGTTATATCCTACCGTGAATGTACGCGGTTTCTCCAATTTTATGAATGAAGTCGCATCGAGGCACGAGAGCATGAGGTACTACTCGGTGTGAACTCGCTGGTCGGAGCTTGGTTAGCAAGTGTTATGCCGTCACGAACAAGGCGACGAAGACCCCGGGAACGAAAGCTTCGGCAACCTCGTCGGTGACACCCTTCGTCGTCGGCAACGGAACTGCGCCACGAGGTTGCTCCCACCTTCGTCGTCGTTCCCCATACGACGTGCCCAGCGCGGGAACCGGCTCGGCTCACCAAGCCGCTACCTCACCACGGCTGCGGTCGGCGCCACCTTAACGCCGCTACGTCAGCACCGGCAATCAACGCTGCTACTTCAGGACAGCCGCTGGAACGGAGAACCCTGCTTCCCGCGGAAGATTCATGACTTCCTCGGCGATCCCATGTGCAAAGACGGCGCGTTGAGAGCGCGGGAGGCGTTCGACGGGCGTCGAGATCGACACAGCCATGTGGTTCCCTGACGGCAGGGAGATGGGTACGGCCACGCAAGCGATCCCCACTTCGTTCTCCTCGACTTCTTCGGTCCAGCCGCGCTTATCGAAGCGGGTGATGTTGTCGACGAGGGCTGACTCGATCGCTTCACGGACATCGGCGCGGGCTTCGGCGATGCTTGGGTCGGAGAGAAAGCGGTCGAGGTTGCGTTCGTGTGCGGGGAGGCTTGCGATGAGTGCGCGGCCGAGGCTTGTGCGCGCGGCCACGGCCTCACGGCCGATCTTGGAAATCACGCGGATGGGGCGGTCGGGCTCCACTTTGTCGAGGTAGACGATGTGTGAGCCGGTGAGGCTTCCGAGATGGACGAGTTCATTAAAACGGTGGCTAATTGCGACGAGGGCGGGGTGGAGATCGTCGACGATCTTCTGTGTTGCCGTGCGGTATGCCGCAATGGGGGTGATGCCGTTACCAAGGCGGTAGTAGCCCGTGACGGAATCCTGTTCAACCCAGTCGTATTCGCGTAATGTTGCAAGCGTGTTATAGACGGTTGCTTTGTTGATGTCGAGGCTCTTGGCGATAAAGGTGAGAGGGACACCGTCGGTGGTGCTCTGTGCTAGGAACTCGACAATTTGGAGTGCCCGGCCAACACTGGCGAGCGTCTTCGTTGTTCCCATGGCAACAATTGTAAGACTGCCCACATGCCTGAAGACCCCACCCTCAGTGTTCGGCTATCCGAAACTTGTGTTCACCATCGGGAAACTTGGGGAGAATGATCGTTTTAAACAACGCTCTGACCAGCATAAATGTAGATAGTTGAATGTTCGACTAGTGATGGTTTGGGTAAAAACATGTTCCTCGTCACTTTTGGTGAAGTTGGATGGCTGAGTGCGGCGGAGGGGTGTGGCGGATCGGGCCTTGTTCCAGTGTTGGTGGTGCGTTGGTGCGACGGGGTGTTGGCGGGGCGGGGTGTGGCGGGGCGTGGTGTGGTGGTGGCGCAGGTTGCTCCGGTTTTTCGGGTCGGTGGGGTGCGCCAGGGTGGTGTTGGGTGCGCCGGCACAGTGTGGGGTGCGCCAGGGCGGTGTTGGGTGCGCCGGCACCGTGTTAGATGCGCCAGGTTTGGTGGCGACGATGTTGTGCTCGCCCGCTCGGTGCTCGATGTACCCTACCCTGCGCACCCTTCCGCTCAACGCTTTGCGTATCTGCCCCTGTCTGACGCCCTGTGTCCGTTTAACCTAACGCGCCACGCACCTGCCCTGCTTCTCGAGGTTGCCTGCCTACTTCATGCATCTCTGTCCGTCCAGCATGCCTGTGGAACCTGTCCTTCGTCCGCACTTGGTGTGGTGGTGTGGCGGTCGCTCGTCGGTACGGCGGTGTGGTGGTGGCGCAGGTTACTCCGGTTTTTCGGGTCGGTGGGGTGCGCCAGGGCGGTGTTGGGTGCGCCGGCACAGTGTTGGATGCACCAGGTTTGGTGGTGACGATGTTGCGTTCGCCCGCTCGCTCCGTCCCCAAAAACGACGCATATTCGCCCCTGTTGCTCGTTGCTGGAAGTTGTCTGGAATTGTGCCGTGCAGTCCGTCACAAATGGCGGCAAGGGCTGTGTGGCGAGTCTCCGTCGCGCTAGATTTGTCTCACTGAACAAAACGCCTGTTTCGCATAGCTGAACAACGGGGTCCGACAATACCGTTGCTCAACGTTGCGCAACCGGCGTAGGAATTGCGTAATTCACGCATGAGATTTGGCTCGATGGGGATCAAATGAAACTCAGCATTGACGGGCTCGCGGCGAAGCAGGACTTCGAGAACGCGGGCGTCACACTTCCAGGATTCGACGTGGCGCAGATGCAGGCCGCCGGGCGCGAAACTCCGCGCTGGATTCACATCGGACCAGGCAACATCTTCCGCGTGTTCATCGCACGCATCGCGCAGGACCTCATCGCTGCAGGCCACGAATGGCCGATTACAGCAGTTGTTCCACTCGATCCGGTCGAACTTGATGTCCAGCTCGCCTCACACGACCTCATGACCCTCGGTGTCATCCTCCACGAAGATGGCCACCGCTCACTCGATGTCATTGCCGGCATGAGCGAAGGCCTCGCCCCGCGCCGCGAAGAGGACTTCAAGCGCCTCGTCGACATCGCACGCCAAGAGCAGGTCACGCTCCTGAGCTTCACCATCACCGAGAAGGGCTACGCCACCCGCGATTCGGCAGGCAACCTTCAGCAGATGGTTGTCGATGCATTCGCATCTGATCCTCGTGGATACCAGCCGCACTCGATGGCTCTCGTTGCCGGCCTCCTCCTTCACCGTTTCGAGGCAGGCGCTGCACCGATCACCCTTATGAGCTGCGATAACTTCTCGCACAATGGCGATAAGCTCCGCGAGTCGGTACTCACGATCGTTGACGGCTGGGCCGAAGCTGGTTCGGTTCCCGCAGAATTCGTCGAGTGGGTCAAGAACCCCGCTAACGTAGCGTTCCCGATCTCCGTGATCGACAAGATCACGCCGCGCCCGAATGAGCAGATCGCGGAAGACCTCACGAAGCTCGGCTTCACCGACATGGCGATCGAAACGCCGCAGCGCACCCCGCTCGCAGGTTTCGTCAATTCGGAGCCCACGGAATACCTCATCGTCGAAGATGCGTTCGCTGCTGAGCGCCCACCGTTTGAGAAGTTCGGTGTGAAGCTCGCGAGCCGCGAAGTGTGCGACAACTTTGAGCACATGAAGGTGACAACCTGCCTCAACCCGCTTCACACGGCACTCGCCGTGGCCGGTTGCCTCCTGCGTTTCCCGACGATTGATTCGGAGATGCGCGACGAAGCCCTCGCTGCTTTCGTCAACCGTCTCGGCTGGAAGGAATCCCTCCCCGTCGTCGTCGATCCGGGCATCGTTTCCCCAGAAGATTTCCTCCGCGAAGTTCTCGAAGTTCGCTTCCCGAACCGCTACTTGCCGGACGATCCGGCTCGTATCGCGATGGACACCTCCCAGAAGCTCCCGATTCGTTTCGGCGAGACAATCAAGGCCTACATTGCCCGCGGCCTCGATCTTGGTGAACTCACGGCTATGCCGCTCGTGTTTGCCTTGTGGTGCCGCTACCTCATGGGAGTGGCTGACGACGGCAAGCCGTTCACGCCTTCGTCGGACCCGTTGCTCGATGAACTCATGGCTCACGTTGCCGACATCAAACTCGGTCAGGAGCTTTCGGCCGACGAGGTGCACACCGCGCTCTCCCCGATCCTGTCCAACCCGACGATTTTCGCCGTTGATCTGTACACCACGCCGCTCGCGGCGAAGGTGGAAGCTCTGTTCCCCAAGCTCATCGCCGGTCCCGGCGCTGTTCGCGACACCCTCAACAAGGAGATGCTCTCATGAAGATGACGTTCCGCTGGTACGGCGAGAAGTCCGATCCGATCCCGTTGCAGTACATCCGTCAGGTTCCGGGCATGACCGGAATTATGGGTGTGCTCGATCAGTACGCAGCAGGCGAAGTATGGCCGGAAGAGGACATCAAGGCCCTCGTCGAGCAGGTCAACGCTGCTGGCCTTGAGTGTGAAGTTATCGAGTCGGTGAACGTCCACGAGGACATCAAGCTCGGTCTTCCCACCCGCGATCAGTACATCAAGAACTACTGCGAGACCCTTGAAAACCTCGCAAAGTACGGCATCAAGGTTGTTATCTACAACTTCATGCCGGTATTCGACTGGCTGCGCACGGAGCTCTACCACGAGAACGAGGACGGCTCCACCTGCATGTACTACAACCATGCAGACGTTGAAGGTATGACGCCTCTCGAAATCGTCGAGCGCACAGCTAAGGATTCTGGCGGCTTCACGCTTCCTGGCTGGGAGCCCGAGCGCCTCTCGCAGCTTTCTGACGTCCTTGAACAGTACAAGGGCATCACGGCCGACGACCTGCGCGAGAACTACAAGTACTTCCTTGAGGGCATCATCCCGACCTGCGAGAAGGTCGGCATCCGCATGGCTGTGCACCCCGACGATCCGGCATGGGAGCTTTTCGGCATCCCGCGTATCTGCAACACGCGCGATGACCTCGACAAGATCGTGCGCATGGTTGATTCCGTCGCTAACTCGCTGTGTGTCTGCTCCGGTTCGCTTGGATCGAACCCGGATAACGACGTTCCGGCGATCTTCCGTGAGTTCGGCGAGCGTGGCCGTATTGCTGCTGCCCACGTGCGCAACGTCAAGTACCTCGGCGAGAAGCACTTCAAGGAAGCCGCTCACCTCTCCTCCGATGGCAACCTCGACATGGAGGCCATCATGGAGGCCATTCACGACACCTGCCCGGATGTTTACGTGCGCCCTGACCACGGCCGCATGATCTGGGGCGAGACCGGCCGCGCGGGATACCCGCTCTACGATCGCGCTCTTGGTGCTGTCTACCTCAACGGCCTGTACGAAGCCATCGAGAAGATGAAGGCTCGCGGCTGAGCTGCCGAGCGTCAAGAGGAAAAGAAAGATCATGACGAACATTCATGAGGCAGCGCGCGAACTGTGCGCTGCAAACCCGATCATTCCGGTAGTTGTTATCGACGATCCGGCCAACGCGGTCAAAGCCGGCAAGGCCCTCCTTGCTGGCGGTATCGCTTCGGCTGAGGTGACGTTCCGTACTGCTTCGGCAGCGGAAGTTATCGAAGAGATGAAGAAGGTTGAGGGCCTCAACGTTGGTGCCGGCACGGTCATCAACGCTGAGCAGGCTCAGCGCGCTGTTGACGCGGGCGCAACCTTCCTTGTTTCCCCCGGTTTCTCAGC
This sequence comes from Arcanobacterium haemolyticum, assembly GCA_021532125.1. Taxonomy (GTDB): domain Bacteria; phylum Actinomycetota; class Actinomycetes; order Actinomycetales; family Actinomycetaceae; genus Changpingibacter; species Changpingibacter haemolyticus_A. Next base: position 24,939 of record JADYUX010000012.1, on the reverse strand, counting down.
ATCGGTAGCGAACTTCGCTCTTGAAAACAACGTGCCTTACCTGCCCGGCGTGAACAACCCGACCGTCATCATGCAGGCTCTTGAGCTCGGTTTTGAAACGCTCAAGTTCTTCCCAGCAGTCGCATCGGGCGGCCTTCCCACAGTGAAGGCCCTCGCTGCTCCGTTCCCGGCCGTGCGCTTCGTCGCAACCGGCGGCATTGGTCCGAAGAACCTCGCCGAGTGGATTTCCAACCCGGCGCTCGCTTCCGTTGGTGGCTCGTGGATGATTACGCGCGACGACGTTGCTAACCGCCGTTTCGACAAGATCACGGAGCTCTCCGCTGAAGCTATCGAGATCGTGAAGGAGGCCCGCAAGTGAGCCTCAACATTAAGTCCGCTGAAGAGACCACCTACGACATCGTCTCCCTCGGTGAAGTGATGCTTCGCCTCGATCCCGGCGAAGGACGTGTGCGCACGGCTCGTCGCTTCAACGCCTACGAAGGCGGAGGCGAATACAACGTTGCCCGTGGACTTCGTCGTTGCTTCGGCAAGCGTGGCGCCATCGTCACGTCGCTCGTTCGCGACGAAGTTGGCCGTCTCGTCGAAGATTTCATCCTTCAGGGTGGCCTCGACACGAGCTACATCAAGTGGGTTCCCGGCGACGGCGTTGGCCGTTCCGTACGTAACGGCCTGAACTTCACTGAGCGTGGATTCGGAGTCCGTGGCGCAGTTGGCACCTCGGATCGCGGCAACACCGCAGTATCGCAGATGAAGCCCGAGGACATCGACTGGGACGACCTGTTCGGTAACAAAGGCGTGCGCTGGCTCCACACGGGCGGCATTTTCGCGGCACTCTCCGAGAACGCCGCCGAAGTCGCCAAGACAGCCATGGAGGCCGCACACCGCCACGGCACCATCGTCTCCTACGACCTCAACTACCGCCCGTCGCTGTGGAATGGCATCGGCGGCAAGCCCCGCGCACAGGAAGTGAACCGCGAGCTCGCCAAGTACGTCGATGTCATGATCGGCAACGAGGAAGATTTCACGGCAAGCCTCGGCTTCGAAGTCGAAGGCACCGACGAAAACTTGAGCAACCTCCAGATCGACTCCTTCAAGGCGATGATCGACAAGGTTCAGGCCGAATACCAGAACTTCCAGGTCATCGGCACCACGCTACGGCAGGTCAGGACTGCCTCGGTCAACGACTGGGGTGCCATTGCGTGGATGCGTGGATCAGGATTTGCTCAGGCAACTCAACGCGATGAGCTCGAGATCCTCGATCGCGTAGGCGGCGGCGATTCCTTCGCCTCCGGCCTCATCTACGGGCTCATGGAGTTCGGCGACGTCGAGACGGCCGTCAATTACGGTGCAGCCCACGGCGCCCTCGCCATGACCACCCCAGGTGACACGTCAATGGCCAGCCTCGAAGAAGTCGAGCGCCTGGTCAAGGGTGCCGGAGCCCGCGTTATCCGATAAACGCGCTCCGCAACCCCCACGTCGGCGGCAGAGAAGGGAAGGAATCGTCACGACGAATCCGTATCTGCCGCCGACGCAACCCATAACCTCACGCGTTATCGCGTACCTCGTCGACCTCCACCTTGGAGCAAGACCGGCCTCACGTGCGCCCCACGGCGCACGTCCACCACTTCTTGTAAGCGGCGTCGATGCCACAGTTCCTCGGCAGCGCAGCCCAAGGGAAGCGACCAAGAAAGTAAACACATATGTCACAAGAGACTGTTGCAAAGCAGCCTAAGCTGGCTGAGAGGACCACAGGCGACCTCGTCAAGGCCGCCATGTCGGGCTGGCTCGGAACCGCACTGGAATTCATGGACTTCCAGCTCTACTCCCTCGCCGCCGCACTCGTCTTCTCCGATCTGTTCTTCAACTCAGCCACCCCCGGCCTCGCCGTCATCTCGGCAATGGCCATCTACGGTGTGGGCTACGTTGCCCGCCCCATCGGCGCATGGTACTTCGGCCGCATGGGCGACCGCATTGGTCGTAAGAAGGTCCTCTTCATCACGATCGCCATGATGGGTATTTCCACCACCCTCATCGGCGCACTGCCGACCTACCACCAGGTTGGCATGCTCGCCCCGATCCTTCTCACGGTCCTGCGCCTCATCCAGGGCTTCGGTGCCGGCGCCGAAATCTCCGGCGCAGCCGTCATGCTCGCTGAGTACGCACCGAGCAACCGCCGCGGCATCATTTCCTCCCTCGTTGCCCTCGGCACCAACTCCGGAACCCTGTTCGCTGGCCTCATCTGGGCCATCCTTGCAGGCGTTATGACCGACGAGCAGCTCCTCTCATGGGGTTGGCGAATCCCGTTCCTCGGCTCTGTCCTCATCATGCTCTTCGCTGTCTACATCCGTCTCCACCTCAAGGAGACCCCGGTGTTCGAAGCAACTCAGGAAGAGATCGAAGCAGCATACGACCAGCCGCTCCCCAAGGCAGAGAAGAAGGCTGCTGCTCCAGCTCCGAAGCAGAAGATCTCCGCCAAGGCATTCGTGGCAGCTTTCTTCCTTCGTTTCGGCCAGTCCGGAAACTCCGGCATGGTACAGACCTACCTCATCTCCTTCCTCGCAGCGAACCTCATGTTCTCGCGCTCCGTCGCGTCGAACATCGTCGTTATCTCCTCGATCGTCGGTTTCATCACCATTCCGATCATCGGATGGCTGGGTGACCACATCGGTCGTCGTACGATGTACCGCATCGTGACGCTTATCGGCCTCATCGTCATCATTCCGTGCTTCTACTTCCTCGTGAACTCGATGGGTACTCACACCACGGAAGCTGTTGTGGACGGCGTAACGAAGTCGTTCTACGATCGCCCGACGATCATGTTCTACATCGCCTACATCGTCCTGCATAACCTCACGGTTCTCGCCTTCTTCTCCCTCGAGAACATCACGATGGCTGAGCTCTTCGGCTCCAAGCGCCGCTACGAGCCCTCGCCCTCTCGAAGGAAATCCCGAACATGGTGACCGCCGGCTTCGGCCCGGTTATCGCAGCCGCCCTCGTGACCGCATTCTCCGGTTCCTGGATCCCGCTGGCTCTCCTCATGTTCGTCTACACGGGAGCGACGTTCGTTACGTCTCTCCTCATGCCAGAGGTCGCAGGCCGCGACCTTACCGATCCTAAGGATGCAATGTGAAAGCCGTAGTTGTTGCCGGCGCAGATGATCTGCGTGTCGAAGACATCGAAGAACCCCATGCAGGCGCGGGCCAAGTTCGCGTAGCAATGGAGTGGGGCGGAATCTGTGGTTCCGACCTCGCTTACTGGAAGCACGGCGCTTCAGGCACCGCGATTCTCCGCGAGCCCCTCGTTCTCGGCCACGAAGTAGCAGGCCACATCGACGAAGTCGGTGAAGGCGTGGAAGGCTTCGAGGTTGGCCAGAAGGTGACGATTCACCCGGCGACTCTCGTAGGTGACTACGAAATCCCTGAGGCACTCAAGGGCCGCGACAACCTCTGGCCCGAAGTGCGCTACTTCGGTTCGGCAGCGTTCATGCCCCACGAGCAGGGCGGTTTCTCCGCCTACCGCGTGGTGCGCCCCGACCAGATCCGTGTGCTCCCCGAAGGTCTCTCGACCCGTGAGGGTGCAGTGGCTGAGCCTCTCGGCGTTGCCATGCACGCAGTCAAGCGCGCTGGTGACATCAAGGGCAAGCGCGTTCTCGTCAACGGCGCAGGCCCGATTGGTGCCCTGGTTGTGGCTGCTGCTAAGCACGCTGGCGCCGGAGAAATCTGGGTCGCTGACCTCGCGGAGAAGGCCCTGGCCATCGCTAAGGCTATGGGCGCCGACCACACGGTTGATCGCTCCAAGGGCGAAGATCTCCCGCAGGACGTCGAGATTGCCTTCGACGCCTCCGGTGCACCCCGCGCCCTCGGCGATATCTTCCTCGCCCTTCAGCGTGGTGGCCGCTTCGTGCAGGTGGGCAACCTTCCTGCTGGTGAGGTGCCGGTTGTGCTCGGCCAGCTCGTCACCCGCGAGATCGAGTACATCGGCTCCTACCGCTTCTCCGACGAAATCACGGATGCGGTGGCGGCCATGGCCGACGGTTTGAACGTCGAGCCACTGCTCACGCACACCTTCGATATCGACGACGCTGTGGAAGCGTTCAAGACCGCAGCCGATCGTTCAACTGGCTCGTCGAAGGTCATGCTCAAGCTCTCCTGAGATGCTTGACCGCCTCCCTTAAGGCGCGCGCTTTTCTTCACGGCGCGCGGATGCCTGTGGGAGGGTGAGAGAAGGGGACGCTCCGGATTTATGTCCAGGGCGTCCCCTTCTTTGTGTGCTGTGGCGAGGCGTAGCAGCGGAGGTGTGTGGCTGGCCGAGGGGTGGCCTGCGCCAGGGCACACCTCGCCGCAGGACGCGGGCCAGAACGTGTTGCCACAAGTTCCCGAATTGTGTGCCTAGCTCGTCGTCCCAACGCTATGCCGCCCATCAGCTAGAACCTACGCACCTCAGGAATCAATAGAGGGCCCCGACGCGGTGATGCGTCGGGGCCCTCAGCCAATAATCTTTGTCGCGCCATCTATCTCATCAGGCATTTCGACCGCTACTCCTACTTCCGTGACGTTATTCGGGCTGGGTCGGCTGAGTGGGATAAGCGGTGTTCAAAAGATGTCCGAGGTTAGTTGTTGAGATTGTCGATGGCGTACTGGGCCTCTTCGGGCGTGAACTTCTCGCCGTATTCGGAAACGAGCTGGTCATAGATTGCTGATGGAGACATGGACATTGTCTCCTGGTAAGACTTGGCCTTCTCAAGGGCGTTAGCGTTCCAGTCGGCTTGGACATTATCAATGCCGTACTGTGCAGCTTCGGGGGTGAACTTCTCGCCGTATTCAGAGACAAGCTGGTCGTAGACGCCTTGCTTGCTCATGTGCATGATATCGGCGTAGCTCTGGGCCTTCTTTAGGGCCGACTTGTATTCGGCGGGCACTTCTGGATCCGCAGGTGCTACTGGCGTAGGCGCTGCTGCTGTGGTGGTGACGGCTTCGGGTGTCGATGCCGGCGATGCAGCTTCGTTGCTGATGGCAGGTGCTGACGTTGTTGATCCTTGTACTGTCTCGCTCTTGTCTTTATTGCCACCGGCACTACTTGCAATGGCAATTACGGCAATGACGATGATTACCCAGAACCACCACTTCTTTACAAGTGGCTTTTTAGCGGGGGGGGGTGCGCTCAAAGAGCTATTCGTGGTTTGACTCATAGTTGTAAGTGTAACTCATCAACTAGAGACGTGTAGCACATATCTATTGATGTTGTGGCGCGACGAAGATCCAGAAGCTTGGTTATTGGAATGAAATTTAATAATGAACTGAGTTGTGGGTGGGGTGGTGCACATGCGCGCGTGTGAGATGTCGTCGACGATCCCCGCATATGAGGTGGATAACATAAAAGAATGTACATGTATTTATATATATAAATGCGCTGTGAAACAGTTTCTTAATTAACTAAAATTGACCAGGCAAAGAATAACCTAGTTGGGAAAAGGGTTTGTTGTTGCACACATGAGGCTAGGTGTGATTGTTGAGGCGTGAATGACACGCCGGCCGTAGATGAATAGGTCACAAAAAGGTGTGCGCGCCAAAATCGTTGCACCATTAACTTAATTGGCGTCCGGCCTGTATCACACGTGCATATGCTCGATTGTGTCATCTCAAAATTACGGCCAAAGTTGTAGAAATTCCAGATAAGAGTTGAGGTCACAAAGGTATGTCGGGCCGTACGTCCCATGCGTAAAATCAATGGTCACAGCTTTAACAATTTGGTTCATAAGCCCTCTACCTGTATTTACGTAACAGAATTGCTACCAAAAGTTGCGTAAATAAATTTGCGTGACGAAAGTGCGTGTGGGACTATTGCCGTGCTCAGGACCAAGGGCCCCACACGCAAAAGGGTTTGATCGTCCTGATGTGCATTGTCCGACTTATCAATGTGGCTACGCGTGTCTCCTGCGACCATATTGTGCACGCGAATGGAGTGTTGCATGAGGCGTTTGTCGTCCGCTAAGCGACTGCTTGTAGCGATGTTGCCTTTTGCCTTAGTGGCAAGCATTCCTCAAGCTGCATATTCGGATGACTATACGCATTCTTTGGAAACTCCAGGCATTAGTTCTCCTTCGGCTACACCTGAAATGGAGCCCTCGGCTTCAGCCGCTGACGCCACCGAAGAAGCTGTGGAGGATACTGAATCAGCCCCAGAAGAAAGCGACATTCATCCTGAAAACAGCGTGAATTCGTCGCTTTCAGATAACGCTGATAATTCGTCAGATAACGAGCAGAACTCCAGCCTTTTCCTTGATCGTTCGTCCCTTTTCGACACTGCAAATCGCGGCACCGAACCGATGGCAGTTGGCCAGGACCGCGCCGTAACTGACGACGAAAAAGGCAAAGGTATCGTCGTTGTCACCTCGACAGGCGAGTTGTATCGGATACTTCCAGGTACCTGGAATGGGGGTAAGACGACGACGATGAAGCCCATCCCATTCATCCCTCTCCTGAAGGACAATGGAGAAGCTGAATCCAATCGTTACAACGTCGTTCCCAATCGAAATTTCAACGCCCTGGCCTCGGCTCCTGACGGTTCCATGTATGTGACGGAGAACATCCTCGGGGGTACGTACAGGAATAAGCAACGTTTTTGGAAGTACAGTCCGGTTACGAATAGGTGGGCGCAGCTAGGTTCACCTCAATCGGTTGGATCAGGTCTTCAGGTTCAGGGTGGCGCTTACGACCCAGTGCGCCAGAGGTACATCATTGGTGCCAATAAGGACGGTCAGTACTACCTCTATGAGGTGAGTGACGGTGGATCGTTGACGTCACGAGGGTCGCTCTCAGTTGGTTCAACCTCGACGAATGGTGACATCGCCATTGATCTTTCAGGCACGACTCTTGTAGTTGGAGTTGGCAGCAATTCAGGCGGCGCTGCGTCCCTCACGCAGTACACAGTTCCGATGGATTCGGTGCGCAAAGGTGCGCCGCGTTCGACAGGTACAAAAACTGACGCCGTGCAAACAAGGCGCGCCTCGTTTGCCCCTGTTGGTATGTCATTTTCACCGTCAGGTGCCCTGTTTGTCGCAACAAACTCGGCGGTGACGGCCACGAATCCTGATCTTCTCTATGGTGTTGTCTCTGAAGTGCGCTCGGATGGCACGTACCCGATCCAGGTCATGCCTTCGATGGTGGAGATGAGAAATGGCTGCCAGGATACAAGGGCTGCTGATCCAGACTGGCAGAATGCAGCAATTCGGAAGCTGCCTTTCTATAATCCTGAAACCGGCAACGGCGGATGGTCGTGTGAGCGGAATGTGTACCCGCTCGGTCTCTGGAACACCCAGATCACCGACACCGACGGTTACATGGATCGTTCCTTGCTGACGCTTGAGAAGAACCTCGTCGACCGTAAGAATTCAGGGACCAGTTCAGGCTGAATGTCACCCAGAACACCTACTCCATCAATCGGACTGCTACCTCGTCGGGTTCAGCGAAAGGCCTTCTGTCTTTCGACAACCTCAAGAAGATTTCAATCCCTCCGATGGTCGACGTGACCATCTCCGAGACGATTACTACGGCGACCGATCTTCAGCTTTACGATCCGCAGATTGAGTGTAAAGACGCCGACGGAAGTAATGTCCCAGTTACCGATTTTGCTGTTACGAGCAAAACGGCAACGGCGAAACTCAAACTCCCGTTCTTCAGCACGTCAGCAAAGACGGGTGATGTGACCTGCGTGTTCACGAATGATCCTGGTCCTAAGAAGGGCAACATCTCGGTTGACAAGCAGGACTCGTTGAGCCGCATTGGACTTCCGGGCGCCACGTTCGCTCTCTATAAGGACAACGGTGACGATGCCTGGAACAAGGCTTCCGATCAACTTGTTGCGGGCTCTCAGAAAGCAACGGATTCGAGAGGTGTCGCCTCGTGGTCGCAGCTTGATCATGGCACGTACTTCCTGGAAGAAATCACACCGCCAACTGGCTACACGAAGTCCACGCAAGTCTCCGAATATGACGGCTACGCGCGTGTAGCAGATGGTGTGTACAAGGTTGTCCTGTCATCGGACACCCTCAAGGATTCTCCCGACCGAGCAACCGTTTCCGGCACTGTTCTTAACGACCGTATCCCTGGCACGGTTTCGTGGCAGAAAGTTGACGATACCGGCGCACTTATTGGTGGTTCTGTATGGTCCTTGACCGGACCGATGGGTACGAATGGTGCCTCGCGGACGATCGAGAACATTGCTGACTGTACCGGGGCATGCGCAACCGGCGAATTCGTCGACATCGATCCCACACCCGGAAAAATCACCATCACAGGCCTTCCGTGGAATGAAGTTCCAGGTGATCAGTACACCCTGACGGAAACAAAGGCTCCGGCCGGGCACAAGCTTGCAACCGCTGCATCACAGACCTTCGTGATTAACGCGCAGAACACTGTGGTGAACAAGGGCCAGGTCGTTAATCCTCGCGAGCTGGGAAACGCCATCATCGTCAAGACTGATTCCACCAGCAAGGCTCCGCTCGCCGGCGCAAAGTTCCAGGTGTACCGCGACGCTGATAACAGTAAGACGTATACGAGTGGCGACACGGTGATCACTCTTCCGAACAACCAAAACTGGCAGTACACCGCCGCCGGTACGGGTGAAGCTACGTGGTCCAACTTGCCGGTAGGAAACTACCTCGCATTCGAAGTGGTAGCTCCTTCTGGTTACGTTGACGACACCTCTGCGACTCGACACCTTGACCGCAAGTGGTGGACCGCTTTCACGGTAACGCCTGGCCAGACGACTCGCGTGCCTGTGACCAATGCGCGACTTCAGGGGTCCCTGACCTGGCAGAAGACGGATGCAAGCTCACCCACCACGTTCCTCGCGGGCTCAGTCTGGACGCTCAATGGCCCCAACGGTTCGGTAGATATTGCCGACTGCACCACCTCGTCGTGCCCAACAGGGGCTAACCGTGACATCGACCCGGCTGCGGGTAAGTTCAAAGTCTCCGGCCTCCCGTGGGGCACGTACACGCTGACGGAAAAGACAGCTCCTGCCGGCTACGTGAAGTCGGGCGAGCAGAAGACTGTCACGATCGGTGCTGGCAATGTCCAGTTGGATATCACCTTCGGTGCTATCGCGAACACCCGTATCCCTGGCGAGCTGACCTGGCAGAAGGTGTCGAATCAGAATTCGTCGACCCTCCTCGCTGGATCCGAATGGCGCCTGACTGGGCCACAAGGGTTTAATGCGACGATCACTGACTGCACCGTAGCTAACGGTTGCGGAACTAGTGGATACGTCGATCTTGATCCAAGTGCTGGAAGTTTCAGAATCGCTAACCTCCCTTGGGGTTCGTACACTCTGACAGAGACGAAAGCGCCAGACGGTTACAGGATCGCTTAGACGCCACGTTCGATCACCATTACCGCCGGCAGCGTGCAGGCTAATCTCGGCAAGATTTCTAACACCCTGGCAAGTGGCACCGTTGAGGTCCTCAAGGTGGATTCAACTACCAAGGAGCCCATTGCGGGAGTCCGTTTCCAGCTCATCGGCGACCGAGACAACGACGGAATAGCAGATGCAGGCGAGGCACAGATCCTCGACGAAAAGACGACGGACGCGGATGGACGCATCCAGTGGAACAACGTTCCGGCACCAGCGAATATCGTCCTCAAGGAGGTCGAGGCTCCAGCCGGTTACACGATGGTGAACGGCGGTAACACTGGCTTCCGTCTGGAAGTCGGTGAGACTAAACGCCTGACTGTGACGAACGAACGAGTCGCCGGTACGGTGTCGTGGCAGAAAGTATCGAACCAGGACTCGTCGAAGCTCCTCGGCGGTTCTGAATGGTCGATCCGTAACTCTGCGGGCGTTGAAGTGGCAGCCATTACTGACTGCACAACCTCCTGCGCCGCGGGCGTCCTTAAGGACACTGATCCGAGCGAGGGCAAGTTCTCGGTGGCAGGCCTCCCCTGGGGTGACTACAAGCTCGTCGAGACAAAGGCACCGCTTGGTTACTCAATTAGCTCGACTGAACGTCCATTCACCATCGGCAAGCAGGCTAACGGGCAAGTAACGACAACCGTTGATTTCGGCTCGATCCAGAACCAGATCACAACTGGAACGGTCATCGTCACGAAGACTGACGCGACAAGCGGTGCACCGCTCAAGGGCGTGGAGTTCGGCCTGTATGGCGACTTCAGCCCGAAGGGTCAGTGGGGCCCCGAAGACCGTCTCGTAACCAAGGTGACGACAGACGACAATGGCCGCGCGCAGTGGAACTATGTTCCAACTAACGGTGATTACGTCGTCAAGGAAGAAGCGGCTCCGGCTGGCTACACATTCAGCACGGAAGGCGATGTATTCGGGTTCCGTCTCGTACACGGCCAGACAAAGGAACTCGCGATCCAGAACGTTCGCCTCCCGGGCACGGTTTCCTGGCAAAAGGTATCGGATCAGGACTCGTCGAAGCTCCTCGGCGGCTCTGAGTGGTCGATCCGGAACTCGGCGGGCGCTGAAGTTGCGGCTATCACTGACTGCACCACCTCTTGCACGACCGGTGACCTCAAGGACACCGATCCGGCCGAGGGCCAGTTCTCGGTGACAGGTCTCCCATGGGGCAACTACAAGCTCGTCGAAACAAAAGCTCCTGCTGGCTACAGCATTGGGGCGACCGCGACCCACGATTTCACGATCGGCAAGCAAACTGACGACACCGTGCAGGCGACGATTAATCTCGGCGCTATCACGAACAAGCTGTCCTCAGGTACCGTGAGCGTACTTAAGGTCGATTCGGCGGATGATAAGCCTCTTTCAGGTGCCCGTTTCCAACTTATTGGCGACGCGAATAGGAATGGTGTTGCTGATGAGGGTGAACCGCAGTTCCTTGATGAAAAAGAAACTGACGCCGATGGTCGCATCCAGTGGGATAACGTTCCAGCCCCAGCAAACTTCGTTCTCAAGGAAGTTGGTGCTCCGGCGGGCTACGCCGTGATAAACAATGGCAACACCGGTTTTCGACTGGAAATCGGCGGCACACAAGAGCTCACTGTGAAGAACGAACGTGTCGCCGGTACCGTCAGTTGGAACAAGATCGACGATGCCAGAGTAAAGATCGGTGGCTCCGAATGGAGTTTGAGTGGCCCCGTAGGTGCCAATGGCGCCAACGGAACCATCGCGATCACCGACTGCACGGCAGCTCCCTGCAGTACCACTGCTTTCGCGGACATCGATCCGGCCGCCGGTCAGCTCAAGATCAACGGCTTGCCGTGGGGTGAATACACTCTCACGGAAACGAAGGCTCCGGCCAACCACGAGCTTGGCACGGAAACAACGAAGACCTTTACGGTCGGCGCTTCAACCGTGGTAGACGCACACAACAACCCGATTGAGCAGAGCCTCGGCGATATCGTCAACCAACGCACCGGTGTTCTCACCTGGGGCAAATTCTCAAGCAAGGACGGTCCTGCGAATGCCGACTGGCCTGCCGGAAACACCGACCCTGCCGTAGCAGTCTTCGACCAAAAGAAAGTTCTCGACAAAGCCCTTCCCGGCTCAGTGTGGAAGGTGGTTTACGTGAACAACAACCGGCCACCTGAGAAAATGCCTCTGCCTGACGGTAAAGAGGAATGGCTAGTCGAAGACTGCGCTACAGGTGAAGGAGGTAGCTGCAGTGGCTTCTACGACGAGGACCCACGGCCTGGCATGTTCAGCATTTCAGGTTTGCCTCTTTCGAGTTCCGCATACTTTGTCCTCACCGAGGAAAAGGCACCTGAGGGTTACATCAAGTCTGATACCAACCTGCGATTTAGGCTGGCCACAGGTGTTGAAGGTGTGTACCGCTACGTCTACTACCGTGCGCTCAATGAACCACAAAAGGGCTCCGCTTCGTGGACAAAGGTCGACGACGTCACGCCAGCCAACCCCTTGGGTGGTTCCGAATGGAAACTCACGGCACCCGACGGGAAAACCTACGTGGTGACCGACTGCGAGACTGGTACGAGCTGCCCCGCTCCTGCGGCAGGCACCTTCGTCGACACCAATCCGGCAAAGGGATCCTTCTCCCTTGCGGGTCAGCTCCCGTGGGGAACCTACAAGCTCACGGAGTCAAAGGCGCCAGCCGGCTTCGTCCTCGACAACAAGGCCTATGAGTTCACCATTGACGCGGACAACCTCGACTACACAATTGCCGAGCCCATCGTGAACGTTAAGGCAACACCGCCAGTACTCCCGTTCACAGGCGGACTCAGCTCCGATGTCTTCCGATTTGGCGCACTCGGTGCCTTCGGCGCCGCAGCCATCTCGGCCATATTCCTACGAAGGCGAAAGGCGGTCCGTTAGTCAAAGCACCACACTTTGAAGCTGGCGGCACCTACGCCACCTCAAGATTTCCTAAAACTTTCCGTTACATATTCGAAAGGTAAAACCACGATGCGAAACACGCTGATCGGCAAGGCCACCAAGGGCCTCGCTGCATTCGCTGCCGCAGCGCTCGGTGTTGGTCTCCTGACCATGCCTGCCGCTAACGCTGCAGATGGCAACATCAATCTGCCTGATGAAAAAGGCTCTATCACCGTTCACAAGTACGAGCAGGGTAAGGGTGACTGGAGCTCGGTCGCACGCGATGGCGGTGAAAAGAAAGCTCCAGATGGCGCCAACGCCCTAGAGGGTGTCGAGTTCACCCTCTACAAGGCTGAGGGTGTCGACCTGGAACAGCAGGCAGCTTGGGATGGTATCGCGACGGCAACCGGTTCGGTTAATGGCACAAGCGGTACGGCCACAATTAACGGTGCGACCAAGACGCTGAAGCAGGTCGGCAACCCAGTAAACACGGACGCAGAAGGCGTGGCGAAGTTCTCGGACCTCGACCTCGGCCTCTACTACGTTGTTGAGTCCGGTATCGGTGCACACCAGATCACCCAGAAGGCCAGTCCATTCTTCGTGACTGTTCCCTACCCCGGTGATAGCTCCAAGGGCGAAAGCTGGAACTACAACGTTCACGTCTACCCCAAGAATGTCGTGAATGAGCCCGGTGAAAAGACTGCTGATACGACGAATACCACACGCCTTCGCATCGATGGCACCGATAACGATCTGTTCGTCGGCGACATCGTTACATGGGATATCAAGCAGACCGTTCCCGCCAACCCGAATCCAAATCAGGCGGGCGAAGACCTCGGCGTCAGCCAGTTCGGCGCAGTTGATCCACTCATCCAGTACCTCGCCCTTGCTCCGACTGGCGCTGATAACAAGAGCGCTGTCACGATCAAGGTGAAGAAGGCTGGAACAACCGAAGAAGTCGATTGGACTGGCGATTTCACGATCACCCAGCGTGACAACATCGAGAAGAACGGCACTACGTACACCCCTTGGCAGATCAACCTGACGGCTGTCGATGTTGCTGGAGCAGATCCGGCTCGTAAGGCTGTTCCTGGTTTGGCGCCAAACGATCAGGTGATCATCAAGGTTCGCACAAAGGTGACAAGCCTCCCCTCAGACGGCAAGATTCCTAACGGCTTCTTCCCGATTCAGGGCGATTACGATCCGTTCAATGATCCGAACACGCCAAAGGATCCGGAGAATCCGCCGGTTAAGACCAAGGAAACTCCACGCTTCGGTGATTACATCTTCAACAAGATCGACAAGGACTCGAAGCAGGCTCTGAGTAACGCAAAGTTCTCGATCTACAAGGCCGAGGCCGATACAAATAAGGACGGCAAGCTGAGCGCAGAAGAAAAGGCTGCCGCAACACCTGTCGCTACGAATATCGCTTCCGATGCTAATGGTGTTGTGTCCTTCAAGGGAATCTTCCTCGGAAACGCTCCCGAGGAGACAGCGTCCCTGACGGCTAACTTCTTCCTCGTTGAAGATGCCGCACCGGCAGGATACAAGGTTCTTGCTGACGCAAAGTCGATCACGATCACACAGGGCACGCTGACCGCTCCGATCGAGGGCGCAGATGTTCCTAACGAAAAGTCTGACGTTCCCCAGCTCCCCTTCACCGGTGCTGCCGGCAAGCTCCTCCTCACCATTGGTGGCGCTGCCGTCATCGCCCTCGCGGTTGGCCTCTACATGGTGAACGCACGCCGCAACAAGAAGCAGGCCTGAGTTCCCCAGTAGTGCACTAACAGCACACTAGCTACGGTGGGTGGGAAGGAAACTTCCCACCCACCGTCGTGCAAACGCCCAGCAACACCGCGGCGCACCCTCGTCGCTCCGACGTCACGGCCTCGCTCCAACGTCACGACGCTGCTCCAACTTCTCAACTTCGTTGCCCACTCATTCGTCGCCCCCTCACGAAAGGACCCGCACATGGCGGAAACCACGGCCAAGAGAGACAAGAAGAAGCTCGCCTCGCTTCTCTTTCTCCCTTACCTCATCGTGCTCCTTGTCATCGGCGGTTCCTCCCTCCTCGTGTATCCCACGGCGGCATCCTGGCTCAGCCAGTTCAACTACTCCAAGCTCCTTGACAACTACGACGACGTCATCGAAAACGTCCGGCCTGACCGCAACGAGCAGCTCGTCGCCGCCCACGCCTACAACGACGCCCTCACCGCCGGCGCTCAACTCCTTCCCGGCGCCAACGTGCCCGAAGGCTCCGGCAGCCTCTCCAGCACGATCGACGCCGAAGGCCGCGCCTGGGACTACAACTCCATCCTTGCCGCCGACCAATCTGGACTCATGGGCCGCATCAAAATCGACAAGATCGACGTCGATCTCCCGATCTACCACGGCACCACCGAAGAAACACTCCTGCGCGGTGCTGGCCACCTCGAAGGCACCTCCTTCCCCGTCGGCGGCGCCTCCACCCATTCCGTGATTACGGCCCACCGTGGCCTCGCCAGCGCCGAGCTCTTCACTCGCCTCAACGAAATCACTGTTGGCGATACCTTCGTCGTCGAAGTCTTCGGCGAAGTTCTCACATACAAGGTCATGGAAACGAAGGTCGTCGAACCTGACGACACCGACGGCGTGCGCGCCGTACCCGGACGCGACCTCGCGACCCTCGTCACCTGCACCCCGCTCGGCATCAACACCCACCGCATCCTCGTGACCGGCGAACGCATCATCCCGACCCCTGCCGCCGACATCGAGAACGCTGGAAAAGATTCCGAACTCCCGCGTTTCCCCTGGTGGCTCATCGCATACGCGACGGCAGTCATCGGTTCGCTTGTATGGGGTTGGTTCCAGACTCGCCGCGCATTGCGTGTCCTCGCTCCACAGAATGACGACGAAGCCGCTGACGACGAAGCCGCTGGTGATTCCGACGCTTCGGCTGAGATTGAGGAACACGCCATGGACGAGGCTGCTACAGCAGATGCCGGTCGTGCGGTCGATCGGGCTGTGGATGATCCTGCTGCTACACCTGAAACCGCGCCGGCCAACCTGAAACACAAGAAACTACCGGAACACTTCGCCGACTAAGGGTGGGTGCACGTCGGTGAGAAAACCGCGACAGATCTTGCCATGCGTAAGCGGCGTACCGCTAGAATAGGGGCGAGCCGCCGGGGATTGATCCCAGCGACTCACTGTGGGGTCATTACTTCAGAAGTGCTACGAGCGCTACTGAAGCGATGACGACAATGGCGATTGCTTGGGTTCGCGCGATGGTTGCAAGTATGCGCGCGAACCAGGCAATCTCAGCCATCTCGTCCTTCCGTTTCTGATGTTTCC
Organism: Arcanobacterium haemolyticum; assembly: GCA_021532125.1. Taxonomy (GTDB): domain Bacteria; phylum Actinomycetota; class Actinomycetes; order Actinomycetales; family Actinomycetaceae; genus Changpingibacter; species Changpingibacter haemolyticus_A. The sequence goes on along the minus strand of JADYUX010000012.1, from coordinate 9,297 downwards.
TGGACATCTGCCCACCTCCTTCCCTGAACTCACGCCCGACATTTTTAGTGTGGGAGGGGTGGTTCAGCTTGAAGGAGCCTGCGCTGAGCGCAGCGGACAACGAGGTCAGCTGCTAGGCACATTCGTCGCCTTGTGGATAACAAGGAACATGTGGATAAATCACGTCATGGATCAGAGATTCTCTTGCCATGCGTAAGCGGCGTACCGCTAGAATAGGGGCGAGCCGCCGGGGGTTGGTCCCAGCGACTCGCCGTGGGTCATAGCTTCAGTAGCGCAATCAGCGTTATTGAAGCCATGATGACTGAAGTTATTGCTTGGGTTCGCGCGATAGTGGCTAGCTTCCGTGCGAACCAGGCAATCTCAGCCATCTCGTCCTTCCGTTTCTTACGTTTCTTGGACAAGATCCCACCTCCTTCCCTGAACTCGACACCTGACTTATCGTGTGGAAGGTGTGGTTCAGCTTGAAGAAGCCTGACCGGATCATACGCGACTGCCAATTTGTTTCGCTGACAGGAAGTCGAAACTGTGGATAACCCGCGATCAGGCGCGCGAATATGCTGGTCAAGAGATTGTGGGATTTATCCACAGTGGGTCACGTGTTGGCGACGAAGATGCTGAAGAAACATATCTCGGCGCACAACACGCCCAGAGTAAAGCAGATACCGCATGAGGGCAGTGATTGTGGAGGTGCTCGTCGTTTCACGTGGAACACGACCGCAATTAGCGCGGCTATGCGTGGTCGATCCGAAGGAGGTTCGTGGTTAATCCCACGGCGGGTAGGGCACACCAGGACGCATCAGGTTTCTCCCAATCTTGTCGGGCACAATGGGGATCTGTGCGCCGGTTACTAACCGCAAGTAACGCCAGACGAACTACCAAGCGCCAGGGTAGCTCCCCGGCAGCGTTAAGCATCCGAGCAAACAAAGAACATTTGAGGAGGAACGCGTGAACATAACACCGATGAAAGTGATCTGGGGCCTCCTAGCCCTCGTCATTGGTGCGTTCGCCGTGCTCACAATCAAGCCCGACCTCATCCCGGCTCTCGCTCCCTACACCCTCTACGGGCCGTTAGCCCAAATCCTCGCATTGCGTGGATGGCTCGTCGTCGTATGTGGTGCCGCCGCCGTCTTCTTCCTCGTCGTCGCAGGAATACGCCGAAGCCTACTTGGGCGTGGACGGATCGCCCTGACGCTTGCGCTCGTCCTCCTCGCCACTTCGGGCCTCCATGCCGTCACGATGCTGAGCCGAGGAATCACAGTGAAAAGTGCACTCGGCACCGACCGCGGTATCACACAAGTTGCCACCGGCGACGGCTCAATCACCGTGCTGCAGTACAACACTCGCGGCGGAGAAGTCACTGCCGAAGCACTCGCCAACCTCGTCGAGGAAAACGGCGTCGACGTTGTCACCCTTCCAGAAACATCAACGGCATCCGGTAAAGAACTCCAGGCCGAGCTCGCCGCACGCGGCCTCGACTTTCAACGCTTCGACACCCGCACTCCCGCAACGGACGCCGACTACGATTCCACCGTCATGCTCGTCTCCGACGCACTCGGCGAATACATCAGCGCCGACATCAACTTCGAACAAGGCAGCCTTTCGCGCACCGCAATTCGCGTGACCAGCGCAACCGGAGCAGGGCCAGACTTCGTCGCCATTCACCCCATCGCCCCATCGAACCTCGACACAACCGCATGGCGTGACAACATTCGAGGCGCCTACTCGCTCTGCGAGGCATACCCGAACGCCGTTATTGCCGGGGACTTCAACTCCACCGCCGACCACGAACAAGCGCTACACATGGGCTCTACCTGCAAAGACGCCCTCGCCCAGGCGGGCAGCGGAGCTGTCGGCACATGGACAACATCGTTGCCATGGTGGTTTGGTTCGCCCATCGACCGCGTCATGGCACCCAACGGATACGAAGGTAGCGATGCTGCGATCGTCGACGCCGGAAAATCCGATCACCGCGGTGTTATCGTCAGGCTCACCCCCACAAACTGACCTCCAGGAGGTGCCGGCACGGCAGGTGTCAAGGCGGCTGCTGCAGTGAGGCTTCGTTGTGCGAAAAACTGCGCGCCGATTGTCGCTGCAATGCGCTACCGTTGGAGACAGCACAACGGATGTACTGGAGGTTCCCATGAGCAAGAAAACGGTGTTATTAGCAGGGTTTGTCGGCTATGTTCTCGGTGCACGTGCGGGCCGTGAACGCTACGAGCAAATCGCGAAAGTCGCCAAGAAGATTCGCGAATCTGGCCCGGTGCAGTCAGCTACTGATAAAGCGCAGGAGGCGGCATCGGCCGCTTTCCGGGAAGCGAAGGCAAAGGTTTCGGACACGGTGAAGAATGTCCGCGAGGAGAACGAGAACACTCCACTACGTGTTAACCCCGTAGAATTTTAGCTGTGCAACTCGCGGAGATTTTCCCTGATGTCATAAGGTTTCTCGACGTCTGTGGCGTCTTTGTATCTGGCATCCTCGGAGGGATGGTCGCGCGAGAAAAACACTTCGACATCATCGGGTTCTTTGCCCTCGCTGTCATGGCTGCACTCGGCGGCGGAATGTTGCGCGACGTGCTTCTTCAGCAGGGCTTCCCCGTTGCCCTCACCGACCCGTACTACCTCGCTGCCGCGCTCTCAGGCGCCATCATTGCCTTCCTTCTGCGCATGACAGGCAAATGGTGGAACCGATTTTTCATCGTGTCGGACGCCTTTGTTATTGGTGCGTGGTCAGCCGTTGGCACAGTGAAAGCCCTATCCGCTGGTCTTGGGGTACTCCCGGCTATGATGCTCGGCGTCATCACAGCTGTTGGCGGAGGCGCAATTCGCGATGTCGCCGTTGGGCGGGTGCCCGCCGTTTTCGGAGGCAATACGCTCTACGCGACCGCCTCACTACTCGGCACGCTCCCGTGCATCGTCCTGTGGAAAATGGGCTATCCGACGGTTGCGACCCTTTCGTCGGCACTTCTCGGCGGCGGAATCTGCATCGCAGCACGCTGGTACAAATGGCGCCTACCGCAACACAAGCGTTACCCCCTGACCGATGCCTACGGCAAAGTTCGCATGAGCTTCGCCGAATATATGGAAGCCCGCGAATCAGCGAAGAAACGCGCAATTCCGCGTGGCGTAGGAAGTTCACTCGGCATCGACCGGATTGAGGAACACAGCCACCATAGCGACGAACACCATGTAGACCAAGCTGTTGCTGCAGCTCAAGCCGCCAAAAATGCTGCCGAAGCTGCCGCGCGCGCAGCCGGAGTTGCTCAGGGAGCTGCGGGCATGGCCCGAGGCGCGGCTGCCGCAGCAGGAATCTCCCAAGGCGCGGCCGCCGCCTCCGCTCAAGCCGCAGCCGAAGGTGCCGCTGCTTCCGTGCAGGCCGCTGCTGGCGACAGCCATACCCCTGACGGCCGAGGCATAGCATCCGGCACGGGAAACGAAACGTCGTCCAACGCGACAGGCGCGGCGGGATCTATGGAGGCAAGATCTATGGAGTCAAGTGACAGTGCCGGCGACGAACCCACCTCCGAGGGCACGCTCGTCGTCGACAACGACGACAAACACGCGAATAAACAGCTCCGTGCCCGCGCTCGCGAGATCAAACGAACGAAAAACTAGGTGCGGTCCCATCGCGGCGCCGCGCCACGTGCGCCGCGAGATGCGCCTTATTGCCGCACCCTAAACTCCTCTACCCTTAAAACTTCCCGCGCTTCTTCAGGCCTCGGAGACGTGCCAACAGTTCGAACCCGTCGCGGCCTTCGATGAGGGGGATGGATTCTGGGCGTGTGGGCAGCATGGGGTGCAAGGCTTCGAAGGTGGAGGCCATGCCGTTAGAGAGCACCTGCTCCACGGGGTTGAGCTGCCGCAGTGCGATCGCGCGCACGTTGGACGGGTGTTCGCGGGCAAGCTCGTCGTAAATGATCGGGTCGTGCTGGCCGTCGTCGCCGACGAGTACCCATTTGATCCCCGGGAAGGTGATGATGAGGTTGCGTAGCTGCATGCGTTTGTGTTCCTGCCCGGAGCGGAAGAGGCCGGTGGGGGTGGGACCCCAGTCGGTCATGAGGAGTGGGCCGATGGGCAACCGGTTGCCTTGGATGAACGCTTGCATAGCTGGAAGGGTGTTCCATGCGCCGGTGGAGAGGTAAAAGACTGGCGCGGTGGGGTTTCCTTCGAGCAGATCGCTGAAGAATTCGGACATTCCTGGGACGGGTTGGCGGGCATCCGTGCGGAGGAAAAATGCGTTCCACGCTGCGATGAACATGCGGGGGAGCCAGGTGATGACGATGGTGTCGTCGATGTCGGAGACGACTCCGAGTTGTGTTTGTGGGTCGACGACGACGATCGGCGCCTCGACTGCTTTTCCTGCTGCGGGGATGATTTCTGCTTTGTGCCATCCGGGGGTGAGGTTGTGGTCGGTGACCATGACGTCGATATAGCCGTTGGAATCGGTGCGGGTCTGGATTTCTTGGCCTGCGATTCGGACGGTCACGGGGAGGTTGCCGACTTGTGTGGTGAAGAATTGGCGCCATCCACGTTGGGCTTTTCCTGCGGTTTCGGCGGCGATTTCGACGAAGTCGTCGACGGCGTCTGCTGCTTTTCCGCGCATGTCGAGAAGCTGTGCGACGGGTCGAGTGATGGGGTGGGCGGAGTCAGCATGCGGCAGGAACTTAAAGGTGAAAGGTTCGTCTGCGTTTGGGGGTGCCATGACTGCGCGCGCAAGGACGTGCAGCCGCGACGTCGATCCGTAGCCGGTGTACGGCAGGATTTGGGGGAGCCAGCCGCGTTCGCGTTGGCGGACGATCCCGCGTTTGTTCAGCGAATTCTCGAGTGCTCGTGCGATGTCAGCAAGTGCCACATAGATAGCCTAGCGGCTTGACCTGTCCGATGCGCTGCGGGGCAGCATGTGCAATGCGCTGAAGAGAGGTGCGATGTAGCGCGAATATGGACGCGGTGTAGACGCGGCCTGGATGCAGCCCTGCGAACAGGACTTATGCGGCAGCGAAAGGCTCGATCTTAGTCCCGGCGAGTTTCGCGTGAGCTAACCGCGTGTCGTAGAGATTTTGGGGATGAGAGAAATGGCTGGGCGACATGCACATGCCTAGCCGCACTGAAAGGTCAGCAGAAATTGGGCGTTGCCCCGAGAGGACACGAGAAATCTGCCCTTCACTCACTCCTATTGCTGTAGCGAGCTGATGCTAGGAAATCTCGTTGGGGTCAAGAAATTCCGCACGCAAATGATGCCGGGGGAGTGGAATCAACGACGACATCGTCTGCCCCCTCTTTCGTCCATGCAAACACAATTCGCCATTGATCCGTGACGCGGATGGAGTATCGTCCGTGACGATCTCCGAGTATCTATGAGCGTCTCAATCTTGTCAGTATGGAAAGACGTGATGATTGGTAGCGGCTCAAATGGTGAAGAAACAAGGCGATATGCGGAAATGTGGCGACGATCGTCGTCGTTCCAAGAATCCAGCCCATAAAAATCCAGCCCATATAAAAGCTCGACCCGGTTAGTCCTTGTCGTAACAAGGATTAACCGAGCCGAGTTTATTTACGAGGAGACGAGCAAATGCTGAATCTTAGCTCTGCTGCTCCTGCGAACGATCGCCGCTCCACAGGGTGTGGAAGACGCCGGGCTTGTCGTTGCGCAGGTAAGTGTGTGCGCCAAAGAAGTCGCGCTGACCCTGGATGAGGTTCGCGGGGAGCTGCTCGGAACGCACGCCGTCGTAGTAGGAGAGCGACGAGCCAAACGCCGGAACCGGAATACCGTTAAGCGCCGCGTAGGACACCACCCAACGCCACGACTGCACAGCCTTCGCACTCTCCTGCGCGAAGTACGGGTCCGAGAGGAGGAGAGGGAGCTGCGGGTCGCGCTCGAAAGCTTCCGTGATGCGGTTGAGGAACACGGCGCGGATGATGCAGCCGCCGCGCCAGATGCGAGCCATTGCTCCCATGTCCACATTCCAGCCGTAATCCTCGGAGGCCTGGCGGATGAGCTCGAAACCTTGCGAGTATGCCACCATCTTCGAGGCGTAAAGCGCCTGGCGGATGGCCTCGACGAAGGCTTCGCGGTTGTCGGTGGGCGTGTCCACGGTGTTCGCAACGAGAGTCTTCTGCGCAGCCTCACGCTGGGCAACGGAACCGGAAAGTGAACGGGCAAACGTTGCCTCGGCAATACCGGTGACAGGAATACCCATCTCGGCGGCATTCTGCACGGTCCACGCGCCGGTGCCCTTCTGGGCAGCGCGGTCGAGGATCACGTCGACGAGCGGCTTGCCGGAATCTGGGTCGATGTGCTGGAGAACCTCGGCAGTGATCTCAATGAGGTAGGAGTTGAGCTCCGTCTTGTTCCACTCCTCGAATACCTTGCCGATCTCCGGGGCGGTCATCCCGAGGGCCTTCCGCATGAGGTCGTAGGCTTCGGCGATGAGCTGCATGTCTGCGTATTCGATGCCGTTGTGGACCATCTTGACGAAGTGGCCGGCGCCGTCAGGGCCGACATGCGTGCAGCACGGTACGCCGTCCACGTGCGCGGAAATCTTCTCAAACATCGGGCCGAGGCGATCGTAAGATTCCGTGGTTCCACCCGGCATGATCGACGGGCCCTTGAGTGCGCCTTCCTCACCACCGGAAACGCCGGCGCCGACGAAGTGAAGCCCACGTGCGCGGATGGCTTCTTCGCGACGACGAGTGTCGTGGTAGTTAGCGTTGCCGCAATCGACGATGATGTCGCCAGGTTCCATGAGGTCCGCAAGTTCATTAATGACCGCGTCCGTTGGGGCACCGGCCTTCACCATGATGATGGCGACACGTGGGACAGACAGCGAGTTCACGAAATCAGCCATCGACTCCGAGGGGTAAAACTCGCCCTCGTCGCCGTGAGCTGACATGACAGCTTCGGTCTTAGCGGCAGTGCGGTTGTGGATGGCAACTTTGAATCCCTTGTGAGCGAGGTTTCGTGCCAGGTTGGAACCCATGACAGCCATGCCGGTTACGCCGATGTCGGCGACTCCCTTAGCCGGTGCGGGGATGGTCATCTTTACTCCTTTTCTGCGGCACCGCCCATGCGAGTGAGCGGCACACTGTGCGGGCGCTGCGGTGACGATTTGCTACAGCGCCGACGCCGACGACATCTTCCGTCAACAAGATGTCACGTGATGTATGTCGGAATCCCTCGGATGCATCCTTGGAATCGGGTGCAGGCTGGGAAAGCAGGCATCCACATGAAAATCTACTGTGCTTTGCTTCGCGGTGAAAGTGTCCGCGCCTGTTGTGGGCCAAGGTACGCGACGGGCGGACAGCGCAGGCGGGGCGACGACGTTGCCCGGCTACTTTCCGAGAGCCTGCGCCACCAGCGCCTTCGCGGACTCCTGTACCTGTGCCAGATGTTCGTCGCCCTTAAAGGACTCAGCGTAAATCTTGTAGACGTCCTCAGTGCCGGAGGGACGCGCAGCGAACCACGCGTTCTCCGTGACCACTTTGAGCCCGCCGATCGCCGCGCCATTACCCGGAGCAGCCACGAGCTTCGCGGTGATCGGCTCACCAGCCAACTCGCTAGCCGTCACATCCTCGGCAGCAAGCTTCGAGAGCTTCGCTTTCTCCGGCTTCGTCGCCCCAGCATCAATACGGGCGTACGACGAGGTGCCAAAGCGAGCTACTTGTTCGTCGTGCAGCTGCGACGGCGTCTTGCCAGTAACAGCAAGAATCTCCGCAGCGAGCAAGTCCATGACAAGGCCATCTTTATCAGTTGTCCACACGGTCCCGTCCTTGCGGAGGAAAGAACCGCCAGCCGATTCCTCGCCGCCAAAGCCAAGCGTGCCGCTGAGCAGGCCAGGAACAAACCACTTGAAGCCCACCGGGACCTCGACGATCTGCCGGCCAATCCCCGCCACAACACGATCGATGAGCGACGACGACACGAGCGTCTTACCGACGCCAGCACCCTCACCCCAGCCCGGGCGGTGCGTAAACAAATACTCGATCGCAACCGCAAGGTAATGGTTCGGGTTCATGAGGCCGGCATCTGGCGTGACAATACCGTGGCGGTCCGAATCTGCATCATTACCGGTGGCGATGTCGAAGGGAGCCCGGCCATCGTCGCCAGGGGTCATGCGTTCACGGAGCGAAGCCATCGCATACGGTGAGGAACAATCCATGCGGATTTTGCCGTCCCAGTCGAGGGTCATAAACGGCCAACGCGGATCGACCTGCGGGTTCACCACCGTGAGGTCAATGTTGTAGCGCGAGGCGATCTCGCTCCAATACTCGGCAGACGCGCCACCCATCGGATCAGCACCGATGCGCACGCCGGCCTCGCGGATGGCATCGAAGTCGATCATGGATTCAAGGGAGGCGACGTAAAGCTCACGGAAGTCGAAGCCAGTGACCTTGAGGCGGGCCTCCTCGTAAGGCACGCGCTTGATATTCTTCCAGCCGTCGCGCAGAAGTTCATTGGCGCGGGCGGCGATCAGGGAAGTGGCGTCGGTGTCGGCAGGGCCGCCTGTCGGCGGATTGTACTTGAAACCGCCGTCCCGCGGTGGGTTGTGCGACGGCGTGATGACAATGCCATCCGCGAGGCCAGGAGCCGGATTGTCGCCGGTGGCTGCACTGCTCGCCACAGCTACCGCATCAGGGCGAACGCCCTCCGGTGTCCCTGCGCCATTAGCGACGAGAATCGCGAGCGACACGGCAGGCGTCGGCGTCCATGAGTGACGTGAATCGACGCGCACATCCACGCCGTTAGCGACGAGCACCTCAACAGCCGTTTTCTCCGCCGGCTCGGAGAGACCGTGCGTATCGCGGCCAATGAAGAGGGGGCCGTCGAATCCTTGCGCCTGGCGGTACTCAACGATCGCTTGCGTAGTTGCAGCGATATGTGCCTCGTTGAAAGCGCCGTCGAACGCCGAGCCTCGATGCCCGGACGTACCAAAGACGACAGCTTGCGCCGGGTTCGTCGGGTCCGGCTCGATGGAGTAGTAGGCGGAGATGAGGGCATCGACGTCGATGAGATCCTCGGGGAGTGCAGGCTTTCCAGCGCGTTCGTTCATGCCTTCCATTCTTCCACGATCGACGACGAGACGTGCGGGTTCTTCGCAAGGTTCGTGGGTGGGGGCGACGACGTGCGGGAGCGTGACGAGGTGTGCGGGTGGGGCGACGAAGTAGGTGGATGCTGGCGCACTCAGCTTTCACCTCATGTATCCGCCCTGATGCCTTTTGTCTTTCTTGGCGCACTCAGCTTTCGCCTCACCTGCCGGCCTTCATGCCTTCTGTCGTTTCTGGCGCACTTAACACCTCTCTGGC
>JADYUX010000011.1 GCA_021532125.1 Arcanobacterium haemolyticum | reverse complement strand
AGAGGGAGCTACGCGCGAGGTCGCTGTGCTCTGGGAAACCCCGGGGCGTGAGTACGGGTGCCGGGGAGCTTCGTTGTGCGAGCTGTGCGCCGGGATGCCGCATGGGATGCGGCACAAGGCGAAAGGGGACTACGCGCGAGGGCGCTGTCGATCGGTCAGATCGTTCTTGGGTGCAAAAAGCGAGAGGGAGCTACGCGCGAGGTCGCTGTGCTCTGGGAAACCCCGGTGCGTGAGTACGGGTGCCGGGGAGCTTCGTTGTGCGAGCTGTGCGCCTTGTGCCGCATGGGATGCGGCACAAGGCGAAAGGGGACTACGCGCGAGGGCGCTGTCGATCGGTCAGATCGTTCTTGGGTGCAAAAAGCGAGAGGGAGCTACGCGCGAGGGCGCTGTGCTCGGGAATCCCCGGCGCGTGAGTACGGGTGCGGGGGAACTACGCGGAGAAAACCCCGGCTTGCAACGCGCACGGGCATTGCCCGATGAATCTGCATCATGCGTAAAGCACGTCATCCGGCTCCCAACGCGCACATAGTACCTGCGAAGATAACTCCGGGCGGAGCGAACTACAACGCCCACTACTCCCATTCGGCGGAGGTAAAACCGGACAGAGCGAACGTCAAGCGGAGAGAATACTGGGCGGAAGAAACACTGAATGGCGCGGAACGTCGCGATACGGAGCAATGCCGGCGCACAATGGAGGCATAACCGAGGAATAAAGGAGGTCTGAGATGGCTGGGATCATGGAGAAAGTTACGCCCATCATCGAATGGGTGCAAAATCTTCGCGTCATGCGTGGCATGGCACGATACGGCAGTGCGCGCGGCGGGCTCCTCGCGGGCGGGATCGCCTACTCGGCACTATTCTCCATTGCGGCAGCAGCAACTATCGCATGGAGCGCATTCATGGCCGTACTCGGCTCACATGAGAGCTTGCGCGAACAAGTTATCGACTCCGTCAATGGCGTGCTGTCGAACTTCCTCAACGACGGCACCAACAACGGCCTTATCGACCCCAACGCCCTCGTCCTCGATTCAGCAATCACCCCAGCCAGCATCATCGCCGCCTGCGTGTTCATCTGGACAGCCATCTCGATGATCAGCGCACTCGCCACATCCATCCGATCCATGTTCGGCCTCGCCGCCATGAAAGAAAACCCGGCGCTCGTCTACGCGCGCTCACTCGGCGGCTTCGTCGTCATGGGAGTCGGAGTACTCGCCTCAGCCGCCGCAACGATCGCAGTCGGCCAACTCTGGGATACCCTCGGGCTTTCGAGCAGCCTACTCCGCCCACTCGGATACATCCTCTCCTTCCTCATCGACGGGCTCGTCGTCTACTTCCTCATCCGCGTCGTCGCCATCGTCAAAACACCCTTACGCGACGCCCTCATCGGCTGCGGAATCGCCGCACTCGGCATGACAATCGTCCGCATACTCGGCACATCGGCTGTCGGCTCCGTCTCGAAGAACAGCCTTCTCGCCTCCTTCGCAGCGCTCGCAACCCTCCTCCTCTGGATCAACCTCTGGGCGCGAATCCTCCTCATCTCCTGCGCCATCATGGCAAACCCACCCAAAGCAGGACCGATCGCCTCCGCCAACGCAATCCACGCCAACGACATCCCCAACTACGTGACGCTCTCCGCTCCGCACACACTCGACTGGCCACACGACCCCATCACCGGAACACTCATCCCCGAAGAACGCCTCCACGACGAACTCATCTTCGACGAATCAGGTAGCGAAGGCCCACTTGAGATGCCACGTGAATCTCTCAACGAGGTCGTGCCAGGCGAAACTCCACGGAGCCGAAGTGTTGGAAGACATGCGCAGCCTTCCTACCTCACAAACGATGCGAGCCAGCTCGACGACATCGCAAAAGATACCGATGCTAACCAGAATGTCCACGACCCACAGATCATCAACGAAACCGCAATAATCGTCGAACAAGAAAATAAAAAAGAAACGAGCGCCGAATAGAAGCCGAAATAAAACTAGCGCGGCCCACACGCCAAACATCCGACTCGTAAATCGGGCGCCCGTGTGATCACCAGTCTTCTCCCAACCCCTACTGCGCTACGATCCGCGCACCGAGGGCGCTTGTTGGAGGGGCGGTCGTTGTGCCGTGTGTCTGAGCTGCGATCTGTGCACCGAGGGCGCTTGTTGGAGGAGCGGTCGTTGTGCCGTGTGTCTGAGCTGCGATCTGTGCACAGAGGGCGCTCGTTGGAGGAGCCGTCGTTGTGCCGTGTGTCTGAGCTGCGATCTGTGCACAGAGGGCGCTTGTTGGAGGAGCGGTCGTTTTGGCGTGTGTCTGAGCTGCGACCTGCGCACCGAGGGCGCTTGATGCCCGGGAAAATTAGGCATTAATACTGGCTGCTCACGACCCCACCACAAACCCACCCAGAGCGGGAGCTCATAGCCAGTCGCAGATGAATGCAGTGCGGGCCCCACAAACCCACCCATAGCGGGGCCGCACACCCTCCATCGCCGCACCGCCGCGTTCCAACGCCACAACCCCAGCCGTGGCGGGGTCTATCGTCCCAAGAAAACACTGGTAACACAGCCATAATGAACTCACAGCGCACCAGCGAGACGACGAGGTCTTGAAACCATGGCAACCCAACCAGCGCCACCAACGCACACCCCCAACCCACCCGAAACCACCACGCCCAACCCCACGCCAACAACGGCACGGAAAATCAACCCAGCCAAACTCATCGGACAAATCGGCGCACTCATCGCCGTCGTCCTCTTCATCTTCTACCAACCACCAGGCCTCGACGTCGTCGGCTCACGCATGCTCGGCATCTTCCTCGCAGCCATACTCCTCTGGGTCACCGAAGCTATCCCACTCTTCGCCACAGCAGCACTCGTCATCTTCCTCGAAGTCCTGCTCGTCTCCAACAAAGCCATCCTGCCCGTCATAGCAGAAGACGCCCCCACCTACACAAGCATTTTCGGCGCCCTCGCCAACCCCGTCATCATCCTCTTCCTCGGCGGATTCATGCTCGCCGACGGCGCCGCCAAATACAAAGTAGACCGCGCCCTCTCCGCCGTACTCCTACGCCCCTTCCTCGGCAGCCCACGCCTCACCGTCATGGGCATCATGCTCATCACCGCCCTCATGTCCATGTTCATGTCCAACACGGCCACAACAGCTACCATGTTCGCCGTCATGATGCCCGTCATCCTCGCACTCCCCGAAGGAAAAGCCCGCACCGGCGTAGCACTAGCAATTCCCGTCGCCGCCAACGTCGGCGGAATGGGCACCCCCGTCGGCACACCACCCAACGCCATCGCCCTCGCAGCCCTCGAAAACATCGGAATCGCCGTCTCCTTCGCCGACTGGATGCTCGCAGCCGTCCCCCTCATGCTCATCATCCTCGCGATTGCCTGGGTGTTCATCTCGCTGCGATACATACCCAAAAACGCCACATTCGACATCGACACGACAGCGAAATTCGACACCTCGAAAAACGCCAGAATCTTCTACGCCACCGCCATCGTCACCATCCTTCTCTGGATGACAGAAGCACTCCACGGAATCTCCGCCAACATCGTCGGATTCCTCCCCGTCGCCGTCCTCCTCGTCCTCAAAGTCATGACAGGAGACGACCTCAAAAGCCTCGACTGGCCCGTACTCTGGCTCGTCGCCGGCGGAATCGCCCTCGGCAACGGCGTCGTCTCCACCGGCCTCGACGCCTGGCTCCTCGGCTCCATCACCTGGGCGAGCATCCCCGCAATACTTCTCATCCTCGTGCTCGCCCTCGTCGGATGGCTCACCTCCAACGTCATCTCCCACTCCGCATCAGCCAACCTCCTCATCCCCATGGGCATCGGACTAGCCGGCACCGTCTCGTCATCCACCACCGAAATCGTCATCGTCCTCGCACTCGGATGCTCACTTGGCATGTGCCTACCCATCTCCACCCCGCCCAACGCGATTGCCTACTCCACAGGCACAACCTCAACGAAAGAAATGGTGATCGTCGGCCTCGTCGTCGGAATCTCCGGCATCGCACTTCTCGCGCTCATCGCCCCGCTCACCTGGGGACTCCTCGGAATCGCATAACACGACGAATCCGGCCCCAACCCGCCGTGGGATAATGACATTCAGCTCGACGACAACCTACGAGGAGGAGAAAAGTCTTGTCGTTCCACGTCATTATCCCCGCAGGCGGTGCAGGTTCGCGCCTCTGGCCACTCTCACGCAAGTCAGCGCCAAAATTTCTCGCTGACCTCACAGGGGAAGGCCGCTCAATGCTCATCCAAACGGTCGAACGCCTCGCGCCCCTAGCCGACCACACCATGATCGTGTGCGGCGCAGACCACCGCGAAGCCGTCAGCACACAAGTCCCCACAGCCGACCTCGTCATCGAACCCAGCCCACGCGGCACCATGAGTGCCATCGGCCTCGCCGCCGCACTCGCCCTACGATCCGACCCAGAAGCAATCATCGGCTCCTTCGCCGCCGACCACCTCATCCAAGACGAACACGCCTTCCGCACAGCAGTCTCTACGGCAATCACGGCTGCCACCCAAGGATTCGTCGTCACCATCGGAATCGAACCAACCACACCATCCACCGCCTACGGCTACATCCACGCTGGTGACGAAGCCACGCCAGGCGCTCGTAGCGTCGCCTCCTTCGTCGAAAAGCCCGACGCCCCCACAGCAGCCGCCTACCTCGCCACCGGCGAATACTACTGGAACGCCGGAATGTTCGTCGCCAAAGCATCCGTCCTCCTCGACGCCCTCGAACGCTTCCACCCAGAAATCGCCAAGCCCCTCCGCGCCGTCGCCGACGCCTGGAACACGGCCAACGACGACGACATTCGTCGCCTCTGGGAAAAGGTACCCGTCGCTGTCATCGACCGCGCCATAGCCGAACCACTCGCAGCCGGAGGGGGAGTAGCCGTCGTCCCAGCCGACATGGGATGGTCCGATGTCGGCGACTACGAATCGCTCGCATCAGTCATCGACCCCGCCGAGCGCGCCGTACAAGTAGCCCCCGGCGGCACACCCCACCACACCCTCCGCATCGACTCACCCGACGCCCTCATCTACACCCACTCGAAGCCCGTCGTCGTCGTCGGAATTCCCCAGGCGGTTGTCGTCGAAACTGAGGATGCTATCTTGGTCACCTGCCAAAGCGCCGCTCAACAAGTCAAGTCAGCAGTAGACTCCCTGGATACGGCCGGTTTATCTAAGCTTCGATAGAGGCTGAAAACGGTGATATAACAACGAAACTAGGTCGCAAGACCCAAAAAAATCGTAGATATGGTGACTTTTCCGCATCAGGCCGCCAAAAAGCCCAAGAGAATGAGAATCGGGGCACACAATTTAAGTTTTGATGCGTAAACTAAGGTTCGTCCGACGCTCCCAAGAGCGTTACTGACATACTCAGGAGATAACACGTGAAGAACATCAAGTTCGCTGCAGCCCTCGGTGCTGCGGCCCTCGTGCTCGGTGCCTGTGGAGGCAACGGCGGCTCGTCTTCGGACGGCTCCAAGGACTCCGCAGACTCCGCAAAGAAGATCGATTACACCGCATGCCTCGTCTCCGACGCTGGCGGCTGGGACGACAAGTCCTTCAACGAGTCCGCAATGAACGGCCTCAAGCAGGCTGTCTCCGAGCTCGGTGTGAAGGAAAACGACGCCGAGTCCAAGGATTCGACCGACTTCGACCCGAACGTACAGTCGATGGTTGACTCCGGCTGCAACGTCATCATCGGTGTTGGCTTCAACCTCGCCGACGCCATTGGCAACGCTGCCAAGACGAACGCAGACGTCAACTTCGCCCTCGTCGATTCCACCTTCGACGACAAGTACGCAGGCGAGAACACCCGCGCTCTCGTCTTCAACACCCAGGAAGCTGCCTACCTCGCAGGCTACGCTGCAGCAGCCTTCTCCAAGACCGGCACAGTTGCTACCTTCGGTGGCATCCAGATCCCGTCCGTCACCATCTTCATGGACGGTTTCGTTGACGGCGTAGCCAAGTACAACGAGGATTCCGGCAAGTCCGTCAAGGTCCTCGGCTGGGACAAGGCTGCCCAGTCCGGCCAGTTCACCAACTCCTTCGACGATCAGCAGCTCGGCACCCAGGTTGCCCAGCAGTTCATCCAGCAGGGTGCTGACGTGATCATGCCAGTGGCTGGCCCGGTTGGCCTCGGCGCTGCCGCTGCCGCCAAGGCAGCCGGCGACACCTACATCGTGGGTGTCGACTCGGATTGGTACGAGTCCACCGATTACGGCTCGATCGTTCTCACCTCGGTCATGAAGGAGATCGGCGCATCGGTCTTCGACACGATCAAGGTTGGCTCGGAAGGCAAGTTCAACTCCGAGAGCTACGTTGGCACGATCGAAAACGGTGGCGTGGACATTGCTCCATTCCACGATTTCGAGTCCGAGCTTCCTGAGGGCCTCACGGATACCCTCAAGCAGCTCAAGCAGGACATCGTCGACGGCAAGATCAAGGTCGAGTCGCCTAGCTCGAACTAACAGCATTGGAGGCCCGGTACGCCCGCTCAACACGGGTGACCGGGCCTCTGTGTATCCCAAGAACTATATGCTAGGATAGTTCTCCCAACGATAAGCAATAGGTTCAAATAACCGCGGTGGTGCCGTTATTACACCAATTGCATTCTTCCTGTTCCGCATCGTAGCGGATGAAGAAAGGCAGGCTACAGTGAGACTGGAGCTCAAGGGGATCACAAAACGATTCGGTCCCTTGGTTGCCAACGACCATATCGACCTCGTCGTCGAACCAGGGCAGATCCACGCCCTACTCGGCGAGAACGGCGCTGGCAAGTCCACACTAATGAACGTCCTCTACGGCATTTACGATGCCGACGAAGGCGAAATTCTCCTCGACGGCAAACCCGTCACATTCAAGGGTCCTGGCGACGCCGTCGCAGCGGGAATCGGCATGGTTCACCAGCACTTCATGCTCGTGCCCGTCTTTACTGTTGCCGAATCAGTAGCACTCGGATACGAACCTTCCAAGGCCCTCGGAATTATCGACGCCACACGCGCCAAGAAGCTCGTCCAGGAAGTCTCATCGAAGTTCGGCTTCGACGTCGATCCGGATGCCTACATCGAAGATCTCCCCGTCGGTGCACAGCAGCGTGTCGAAATCATCAAAGCACTCTCGCGCGAAGCATCCGTCCTCGTCCTCGACGAACCAACCGCCGTGCTCACCCCGCAAGAGACCGACGAGCTCATGGCTATCATGAAGCAGCTCGCCGCCGAAGGAACCTCCATCATCTTCATTACGCACAAACTGCGTGAAGTGCGCGCGGTCGCCGACAAGATCACGGTCATCCGCCGCGGCAAAGTTGTTGGCGAAGCATCCCCCACCTCGTCGGAAGCTGAACTCGCCACCATGATGGTTGGCCGCCCAGTTCTCCTACGAGTAGAGAAGAAGGAACCAGAAGTCGGGGAACTCGGCCTCGAACTCTCCGACATCTCCCTCCTCGATCCCACCGGCCACGTCGCACTCGACCACATCAACCTTGAAGTTCGCCGCGGAGAAATCCTCGGAATCGCAGGCGTGCAAGGAAACGGACAGACCGAGCTCGCCGAAGTTATCCTCGGCCTTGAGGAACCCACGCAAGGAACCGTCAAACTCGACGGCAAAGACCTCACGAAACTCAACGTCCGCCATCACCTCGACGAAGGTATCGGCTTCGTCCCCGAAGATCGTTCAACCGACGGCATGATCGCCAAGTTCTCCATCGCCGAGAACCTCATCCTCGATCAGTACAAAGACAAACCATTTGCCAAGGGTCCCGTCATGAGCCCGTCGATCGTCGCCGCCAACGCAGAAAAACTACGCGACGAATTCGATATTCGCCTCACCAAGATTTCCGACCCGATCTCCACCCTTTCCGGAGGCAACCAGCAGAAGGTCGTCGTCGCCCGTGAACTCTCACGCGACCTCAACCTCTTTATCGCTAACCAGCCAACCCGTGGTGTCGATGTCGGTTCAATTGAATTCATTCACCAGCAGATCGTCGCTGCACGCGACAAGGGAATTCCCGTCCTCGTCGTATCGTCCGAACTCGACGAAGTCGTCAGCCTCTCCGATCGTATTGCTGTGATGTACCGCGGTGGAATCATCGGCATCGTGCCCTCAGATACCCCTCGTTCGGTACTCGGCCTCATGATGGCCGGCGTCCCGTACGAAGAAGCCATCGCGCAGAGTCATGAGGAGGTCGCCAAGTGAGCGACAACGTCGAAACTCCACAGAAGGAGTCACCAACTTCGCCCAAGGCAGGCTTTGGAGCGTGGCTTAAAGCAGCCCTCGTCGTCGGATTGCAATCGACATGGCTTGTGTATGTCCTAGCCTTCGTCGTCGCCCTCCTCGTCGGAGCAATCCTCATCGTGGTCTCGGGAGCGAGCATCACAGAGGCGTACTCCGCCATGTTCCGCGGCGCCATCTTCAACTACCAGGCAAACAGCTTCGAGCAGATGGTCAAGCCACTCACCTCGTCGATCTTCGCGGGCGTCCCGCTCATCATCGGCGGACTCGGCCTCGCCCTCGGCTTTAGAGCCGGTCTGTTCAACATCGGTGGTAAAGGCCAGCTCATCTTCGGAGCGATCGTCGCCTCGTACATCGGCTTCGCCATGACGATGCCCCCGGTCATCCACCTGCTCGCCTGCCTCGTCGGCGCCATGATCGCAGGTGCCTTCTACGGCTGGATCGTCGGCTTCCTCAAAGCAAAGACCGGCGCCAACGAAGTTATTTTGACGATCATGCTCAATTCCGTTGCAGCACTGTTCCTCAACTACCTGCTCACACAGCCCACGTTCCAGCGTGCAGGCTCGTCGAACCCGCAGTCAGAAATCATCGCCGACAGCGCGCAGATGCCCAGCATCCTTCCCGCGCCATTCCAGCTCGACTTCGGCTTCGTCGTCGCGATCCTCGCTGCCGTATTCGTCTGGTGGTTCCTCGAACGCTCCACCTGGGGCTTCGAGCTTCGCGCCGTGGGTGCCAACCCGCACGCCGCGCGTACCTCCGGCATGTCAGTCGCATTCGTCACCGGCATGACGATGGCAATTTCCGGCGCCTTCATGGGACTCGCCGGCGGCATCCAGATTACGAGCACAATGAAGTACCTGACAGGAGACGTCGCAGGCTCCATTGGCTTCGACGCCATCACCGTCGCCCTCCTCGGACGCAACAAGCCAGTGGGCACCGTCTTCGCCGGACTACTCTTCGGAGCTTTCAAGGCCGGAGGCCGCATCATGCAGGCACAAGCTAACGTGCCGATCGACATGGTCCTCGTACTCCAATCCGTCATCGTGCTGCTCATCGCCGCACCGCCGTTCGTGCGCTGGCTCTTCCACCTGCCCAAGCCGCAGGGAATGACCATTCGCCAGTACATCACGCTTCAGTCTGAGAAGGAGGTGGCAGCATGAGCACCTCAACCCTTGATGTAACAACCCCTGAAGTGACTCCAGCCAACCACGGCGACATCGTTGCCAAGATCAGCCGGAAAATGCCCATCACCTACGCGGTGCCCACCCTGGTCACGCTTTTCACAGCTCTCAAAGCAGACGGCGTAGCATCCTTCAAGTTCACCCTCACACGCTCAGATCGCATCCAAGTTCCCGACTGGAACGTGGACGCCACGATGCTGTGCTGGATTCTCACCGTGCTCTGCGCACTCGCATGCCTCTACTCAGTCATCAGGGCAGTGCGCCGTGAGAAAGCCGGTGTTCTCCCCGCCATCGTCGCTGGAGCGAGCGTCGTCCTCGCAGTCCTCGCATGGCAAGGCGGCGGCTCAGCCGGTCAGATCACTCTGACCGCAACACTCGCCGCAGCTCTCGCCCTCTCCACACCGCTCATCTTCGGATCGCTCTCCGGTGTTGTGGCTGAACGCTCCGGCGTGGTCAATATGGCAATCGAAGGCCAACTCCTCACAGGCGCCTTCACCGGCGTTCTCGTTGCCTCGGCGACGAATTCCGTGTGGGCCGGCCTGATCGCAGCCCCCGTCTCCGGCGTGCTCGTCAGCTTGCTGCTCTCTCTGTTCGCCGTGGGATACAACGTCGATCACATCATCGTCGGCGTCGTGCTCAACACCTTCGCTCTCGGACTGACAACGTTCTTCTTCTCCACGGTGCTCTCCGAGCGCCCTGAGTTGAACTCGTCGAGCATGAACCTCGAGAACCTCAAGATTCCGTTCCTCGGAGACATCCCGATCATTGGCCCGGTGTTCTTCAACCAGACGATTCTCACCTACGTCATGTACATCGTCATCATTGTCCTGACGATCTTCCTCTTCCGTTCGCGGTGGGGACTTCGCCTGCGCGCATGTGGTGAGCACCCGCACGCAGCAGACACCGTAGGTATCAACGTTCGTCGCACCCGCGTGAACGCAACACTCCTCTCGGGCGCGCTCGCCGGACTCGGCGGTGCCTACTTCACAATCGGCGCCAACATCGGACACTCGTTTAACAACAACATGTCCGACGGCAACGGTTACATCGCCCTCGCCGCCATGATCCTCGGCAAGTGGCACCCACTCGGTGCCGTCGGTGCAGCCGTCATGTTCGGCTTCGCCAAGGCTGTCGCCATCCTCATGCCGAGCCTCAACATGAACGCTCCGAGCAACCTCATCAACATGATTCCGTACATCGTGACGATTCTCGCCGTCGCCGGATTCGTCGGGCGCTCACGCCCGCCGGCATCCGAGAACGTTCCTTACACCAAGTGAGATAAGGAAGTAGGCCAGCCGCCCGGCTGGCCTACTCCATTCAGGAGGAAGAATGAATATCACCGACGAAACGTGGGAGGAACTTCGTCGCCTCGCCGTCGAAGCAATGAACAACGCCTACGCGCCGTACTCGGGATACCCCGTGGGAGCTGCCGCCCTCACGGAAGACGGACGATGGTTCAGCGGATGCAACGTAGAAAATGCCGCATACTCCGTCGTGCTCTGCGCTGAATGTGGCATGATCTCGGATGTCGTGCGCGCAGGCCACCCCAAAATCGTCGCCGTGGGTGCTGTAAATGGCAACGGTGAAGCCGTCGTCCCATGCGGACGTTGCCGACAGCTCATCAGCGAACACGTCACCCCCGACGCCCAAATCGCAATGCCACAAGGAATCATGCCTTTCAACCAGGCCTTCCCATATTCCTTCGGCCAAGACGACCTCAACGAAGTTGAGACATCAACATTCAAGGAGAACTGACATGGCAGAACAGTTTGACGTCGTAGACATCATCCACGACAAACGTGACCGCCACGAACTAAGCGACCCCCAGATTGACTGGGTCATCGACGCCTACACCCGAGGAGTCGTCGCCGACGAACAAATGGCAGCACTCGCCATGGCCATCTTCCTCAACGGAATGAACCGCCGCGAGATCGCACGCTGGACCGACGCCATGATCCGCTCCGGCGTACGCCTCGACTTCGGCAAGCTCCCGCGCCGCACCGCCGACAAACACTCCACCGGCGGAGTAGGCGACAAGATCACCCTGCCCCTCGCTCCGCTCGTCGCAGCTTTCGACGTGGCCGTTCCCCAGCTATCCGGACGCGGCCTCGGCCACACCGGAGGCACACTCGACAAACTCGAATCCATCCCCGGTTGGCGCGCCAACCTCACGAACGAGGAAATCGAACGCCAGCTTGGCACCGGCTCCGGCGCCGTCATCTGTGCGGCAGGCACGGGACTCGCCCCAGCAGACAAGAAGCTCTACGCCCTACGCGACATCACGGGAACCGTGGAATGTGTGCCACTCATCGCCTCGTCGATCATGAGCAAGAAGATCGCCGAAGGTACCGATGCGCTCGTCCTTGACGTCAAGGTGGGCTCCGGAGCCTTCATGAAGAACCTCGACATGGCGCGCGAACTCGCCACGACGATGGTGGATCTTGGTACGGATGCCGGCGTGAACACCGTCGCCCTCCTCACCGACATGTCCGTGCCTCTCGGCCTCACCGTCGGGAATGCGCTCGAAGTGCGTGAATCGGTCGAAGTCCTGGCTGGCGGCGGCCCCGCCGACGTCGTCGAACTCACTGTGGCTCTCGCCCGCGAGATGCTGGCTGCTGCAGGCAAGCCAGACGCCGACCCCGAAGAAGCCCTGCGCGATGGACGCGCCATGGACGTGTGGCGCACCATGATTACAGAGCAAGGTGGCGATCCGGACGCCGAGCTGCCCACAGCCCGCCACACACACGACATCGTCGCTGAATCTGACGGCATCCTCCAGGATCTCGACGCCCTCAAAGTCGGCGTCGCCTCCTGGCGCCTCGGAGCCGGCCGCGCACGCAAGGAAGACCCGGTACAGGCCGGCGCCGGCATCGAGATCTTCGCTAAGCCCGGCGAGCACGTGGCCAAGGGGCAGAAGCTCCTCACACTTCACACCGACGACGAAGATCGCATCCCGCGCGCACTCGAATCCCTCGAAGGCACGCTGTCAATCGGTGCCGATCCGGTCGCTGAGCGCGCATCGGTAGTAATTGATCGAATCGGACGCTCATGAGCTAGCCAGTGTGCTTCGCTAGAACAGAACACTGAATATCCCCGGGCGGCGAACTGCTCGCCGCCCAGCGAACGACATTCATCACCATGATGAAGGAGAAAAAATGACATACACCCGTGAAGACGTCGTCAAGCTCGTCGACCACACCCTCCTCAAACCCGAAGCTACCGACGCCGACGTTCGCGCCCTCATCGAGGACGCCAAGGCACTCGGCACCTACTCCGTATGCGTCTCGCCCTCGATGCTGCCGCTCGCCGACGACATCGAGCTCGGCGACGTCAAGCTCGCTGTCGTGTGCGGCTTCCCCTCAGGAGCCCACCGCAGCGAAATCAAGGCTGCCGAGGCCGCCGAATCAGTGGCGCAGGGTGCCGACGAAGTAGATATGGTTATCAACTTGGCCTGGGCTGTGACAAACCAGTTCGACAAGGTCGAGGCCGACGTGCGCGCTGTGCGTGAGGCAATCCCGCACGCCGTGCTCAAAGTCATCATCGAATCTGCAGCGCTCACCGACGAGCAGATTGTCGGCGTGTGCGAGGCATCGAAGGCGGCTGGCGCCGACTTCGTCAAGACCTCCACGGGCTTCCACCCGGCAGGTGGCGCGTCGGTCCACGCCGTCAAGCTCATGAAGGAAACCGTGGGCGATGCGCTCGAAGTCAAGGCCTCCGGCGGCATCCGCGACGGCAAGTTCGCCTCCGAGCTGCTGGATGCCGGCGCAACCCGCCTCGGACTCTCCGGCACACAGAAGGTGCTCGACACGCTGTGATACGCGTGTGAAAAGAGGGGAGGTGATGGCCGCGCGCCGTCGCCTCCCTTTTGCATGTTCGCACACCCTTGCCGACAAAAAGGTGGCCAGTGCGTAACGCACTGGCCACCTCCAAACTGCCGTAGCTTTTAGAGCTTAAGAGCCTCAGCTACATCGGCCTTGAACGCCTCAAGGCGCTGAGCTGCAGCTACCTTGGCTTCGTCGAGGCTCATGCCATCCCCGCCGTTCGCGCCGCCGACAGGAACGATCACTTCGAGGTAGCACTTCACCTTAGGCTCAGTGCCGGACGGGCGAATGATGACGCGGTCGTTGGCTTCTGTCCACCAGGCGATGCCGTCGGTGGGAGGAAGATCGTCGCTGCCTTCGGAGAGGTCGACGATCTTCGTCACGGGGGAACCGGCGAGCTGCGTCGGTGGCTCCTTGCGGACCTTCGCCATCGTTGCGGGGATAATCGAGAGATCGTCCACACGCACAGTCACTGGCCCAGACAGGTACACGCCGTGCTTGGCGTAGAGGCGGTCGAGCTCGCCGATGAGCGAGGAGCCTTCGTCGCGAAGCTTCGCGGCGATGAATGCGAGAAGCATACCGGCGGAGATACCGTCCTTGTCGCGCACAGCGCCGGGGTTCACGCAGAAGCCGATGGCCTCTTCGTATCCGAAGGCGATGTGCGGTGCGCGGGCGATCCACTTGAAGCCCGTGAGCGTGGACGCGTAGTTGATCCCGTGGGACGCGGCGATCTGGGAGAGCAACCTGGACGAGACGATCGACGAGGCGAGGGTTGGCTCGCCAGGTTCGAGCACGGCCGCGCTAGCCATGAACTCGCCAAGGATGGAGCCGATTTCGTCGCCGGAGAGCTGGCGCCAACCACCCTCAAACGGGACGGCAGCGGAGCAGCGGTCGGCATCAGGGTCGGATGCGATGACGATATCGGCATCGACCTTCGCGGCAAGCGCTTTCGCCATGTCGAGTGCGCCCGCCTCTTCCGGGTTGGGGAAGGGAACGGTGGGGAAGTCCGGGTCGGGGGAGCATTGCTCCTCGACTTCGATGATGTTGGTGAACCCGGCAGCTTCGATGACGCGGCGGAAGATCGGCTCACCCACGCCGTGCATGGCCGTGTAGACGATCTTGAGGTCGCGTGAGTATTCGGCTGGGACGAGGGCAGCGGTCTCGGAGATGTAGGAATCGATCACTGCTTCTTCGATGTAGCCGTAGCCATCCTTGAGGGGAATCTCGTCGGCGGCAGGTGCAGCGGCGATCTTCGCTGCGATTTCTGCATCTGCCGGAGGGACGAGCTGGACGCCTGTGCCCCATTCGTCGGTGAGCCGGCCACCGAGGTAGACCTTGTAGCCGTTGTCCGCTGCCGGATTGTGCGAAGCCGTGACCATGACGCCGGCGTCCGCACCGAGCTTGCGCACAGCATAGGCAAGGAGGGGCGTTGGAAGCTGGCGCGGCATGATAAGTGCACGGATACCGGCGGCATGGGCGATAGCTGCGGTGTCTTCGGCAAACTCACGCGAGTGATAGCGTGCGTCGTTCCCGACGACGAGAAGGGCATCGTCGCCAACTTTTTCCTTGAGGTAGGCGACGAGTCCGGCGGCTGCGCGACGAACGACAGCGCGGTTCATGCGGTGCGGGCCGGCTGCCATCGCGCCACGCAGTCCGGCAGTTCCAAAGGTAAGCGGGCCGGAGAAACGGTCGGCAAGTTCGATGGCGGCGGCTTCGTCGCCCTTCTCAGCGGCTTCGAGAAGAACCTTGAGTTCGTCTTGTGTTTCTTGGGAGGGATCGTGAGAGATCCATTCTTCTACTTCGGTGCGGTTATACATGTTCACTCCTCATCGATCCGAGCAATAATCTGCGCGAGAAGCTTGGAAATACGCGGCCCGGCGGCGCGTCCTGCTTCCAAAACTTCGGCGTGATTAAGGTTGCCGGGGGCGAAACCAGCGGCGTGGTTTGTCACGAGCGAGAGGCCGAGGACATCGATTCCGGCTTCGCGTGCCGCGATAGTTTCGAGGGTTGTTGACATTCCGACGAGGTCGGCGCCAAGAAGGCGTGCCATCTTCACTTCGGCGGGTGTCTCGTAGTGAGGCCCGGGGAACTGCGCGTATACGCCTTCGGGGAGGTCAGGATCGATCTCGTGGGCGATGGCGCGCAGGCGAGGGGAGTAGGCGTCTGTGAGGTCGACGAAGGTGGCCCCTTCGAGTGGCGATGTTGCCGTGAGGTTAAGGTGGTCGCGGATAAGGACGACAGTTCCGGGGCCCCATTCTGTGACGGTTGATCCGCAGCCGTTCGTCAGGATAGCGACGCGGGCTCCGGTGGCCGCGGCGGTGCGGATACCGTGAGCAACAGCGCGTACGCCTTTGCCTTCGTAGTAGTGGGTGCGTGCTCCGAGGACGAGGGCATGGTGCCCGGAGGCGAGGCGGATTGAGCTGATGGAACCGGAATGTCCTGCTACTGCGGATGCGGCGAACCCGGGGATTTCTTGAGCGGGGATTGTGGCCACGCGCTCACCGATGAGTTCGGCGGCCCCGCCCCAGCCTGAGCCGAGAGTTAGTGCAATGTCGTGTTTCTCGACACCTGTTCGCTCTGCAATCACAGCAGCGGCTCGCGCGGCGAGCTCTGCCGGTGTTTCTGTTTTCTCCATACCACAACGCTACCGCTATTAGGCCCCCTATGTATAGCTGGCAGGATAGGGATAATATCGCCTCATTGTAGCTTTACAGGTGAGCTACTATGTCGAGAATTTTCAGGCCGCGCATCTCCGGAATCAGCCGAAGAACTCAGGGAGGTCGTACCTCGTCGTACCTGATCCGTGCGTGCCCCGAGAAACGAGGCTTGCGCTAAGAGCGAGCACACTCCACGCCGCCTCGTCGATCAGCTCCACAATGCCAGTAGCTCGACAGCGCCACAGGCCGAAGCCCTGCCTGGCACCTGCCGCGTACACCAGATATTTACCGAATGGTTGCTCTGAGCGTGGGAAACTAGACATATGGCATCAAAGAAACGAACACACCAACGCGGACCAGTGCTCTTACGCGGCGAGCACATCCCTGCCCGCACGGCAGACGCCGCACTTCTCGCCTCGGAGCAGCCCCATGAATGGCTCCATCAAGATCCGTGGCGAGTCATGCGTATCCAGTCCGAATTTGTTGAAGGCTTCGGAGCTCTCACCGAGCTCGGCCCCGCGATCTCCATTTTCGGGTCGGCCCGCACCAGCCCCGAGGACCCGTCCTATGCCGCGGCCGAACAGATTGCCGGCAAGCTCGTCGATGATGGTTTCGCGATTATCACGGGCGGCGGCCCGGGAATCATGGCGGCCGCAAATAAAGGCGCGCGTGACGCCGGAGGCACCTCAGTCGGCCTGGGAATCGAGCTGCCTTTCGAAGAAGGAATCAACGAATACGTCAATATCGGTATTTCCTTCCGGTATTTCTTCGTGCGTAAAACGATGTTCCTCAAGTACTCCCTCGGCTTCGTCGTCATGCCTGGAGGATTTGGCACGCTCGACGAACTGTTCGAGGCCGTCACGCTCGTCCAGACAGGAAAAGTTTCGTCGTTCCCCATCATTTTGTACGGGCGTGAGTATTGGTCAGGACTCCTCGAATGGATCAGCGGACCGGTTGCCGGAGCCGGAATGATTCACCCCGAGGATCTTGAAAAACTCACGATTGTCGATTCGGTCGACGAAGCAGTAGAGGCCGTACGTACTGGCTTGCGCCGCTTGGCAACAGCTCGACGTCACGAAGAAGACGCTCAGCTTCGCGGCGATTTTTAACCTGGACGACGAGCGCGCTGGGGCGCAGCTATGAGCGTACGCCGGGGTAGATGTTCGTCGTCCATCTGCACGTACCACCGCACAACTTTCTTGTTAAACCCAAGGCGGGAAAGCTAGTCGACGGGTAGAATGGCATGTGTTCGCACATGGGAAGGAACGCAGTATGGCAGCCATGAAACCACGCACAGGCGATGGCCCACTCGAAGTTGAGCGTGAGGGACGCGGAAATGTCGTTCGCATTCCTGTTGATGGCGGAGGGCGCCTCGTCCTTGAATTGTCGGATGACGAAGTAACCCTTCTCAAAGAGGCCCTCGAAGCGGCAGAGCGCTGACGAATCCGCGCAACGCGCAGCTTTCCGGCGCGGTGCTGTCGCGCCGGCATTGCCTCGCTACGGCAATTACCTCGCGCTAGACGTACGCGCCAGCTAATCGCCGCAAAACATCACGTTTCTGTGGGCACCGCTGAAACCCGCGCGATGGTCCCACCGCCGAAGCGAGCCGGGTAGGAGTGCGCTTAGCGGGGGAGGGCGACAAGGAGGCCGTCGCCCACAGGAATAATTGACGTGCGCATCTCAGCCGATTCGAGAAACTCGCGGCCGAGATTCCGGATCGCTACAACCTCATCCTCTCGCCGAGCCGGATCAGCGACCCGGCCACCCATCAGAGCGTGGGCAAGGATAATGGCACCGCCAGGGCGGAGCATCCGGAGTGCCTCTTGGGCATCCCCTGCAGCCTCAAGCGGATCGCCGTCAATAAGAACGAGATCATACGAGCGTGCCGCGAGGCGTGGAAGAATATCGGCACTTCGCCCATTAATAAGGCGCGTGCGCCCCGACCGAATACCCATCTTCGTGAAAGCGTTGCGGGCCGTGATCTGCGCTTCAGCTTCGACATCAATTGAGGTAAGCGACAAATCAACAGAGGCGCCAAGGAGATACAAGCCTGAAACGCCAGTTCCAGTGCCGATCTCAACAGCAGAGCGAACTCGCGCAGCCGCGGCGAACGTCTGGAGAAAAGCTCCGGTGGCTGCCGAAATCGCCGGGATTCCATACTCACGTGCCACTTGACGTGCACTGGCAATGATGGGGCTCTCCTCGTAGAGATCTTCGGTGTACGCCCACGCCTGCGTGTGGTCAGTTGCCATGAGTTCCCTTCCCAAAAATACTACTCAGATATCGTACCCAAAGAGATACCGGACGACGAATGATAAGCACATCGGAGATAACTACATGCGCGAGAGATTCCGGACGACGAGCCGCGTGAGCCGTGCCTGGAGGGAAAGAACAGCCTAAAAAAGCGCGGGGGCAGAAAATCGTCCTGCCCCCGCGCTGCGAGATGCACTTCTTAGAGTGGCGTGACGCCGAGGCCGCGGCCCGAGAGCCCGCGAGCTCGGTGCCCGAGCGTCTCGGCGATACTGCGGATTTCCTCCTGGGCCTCAGACGAACCCTCATCAATCGACCACGGCAGGCCAGCATCCCCACCTTCGCGGATCTGTGTTTCGAGGGGGATCTGTCCCATGAGAGGAACGTCGTACCCGAGCAGATCGGAGAGCTGGCGCGCCACAGTCTCGCCGCCACCTGATCCGAAAATCGGGTTGTGCGAGCCGTCCGGCATCGTCATGTACGACATGTTCTCGATGACGCCCACGACGCGCTGGTTGGTCTGCTGCGCCATCTGGCCCGCGCGTTCGGCAACCTCGGCCGCCGCAGCCTGGGGTGTCGTGACAACGATGACTTCAGAATCCGGGATGAGCTGCGCTACCGAGATAGCGATATCGCCCGTGCCTGGCGGAAGGTCGAGGAGGAGCACATCGAGGTCGCCCCAGTGCACGTCGGCGAAGAACTGCTCGAGAGCGCGGTGGAGCATCGGGCCACGCCACACAACGGGGGAGTTATCTTCGACGAACATCCCGATGGAGATGACCTTCACGCCGTGCGCTACGGGCGGGATGATCATGTCGTTGAGCTGCTGGGGCGGAGTATCGACACCCATCATGCGGGGGATCGAGAAGCCATAAATGTCCGCATCAACGAGCCCGACCTTGAGCCCCTGCTTCGCGAGGGAGGCCGCAAGGTTGGCGGAGACGGACGATTTACCAACCCCGCCTTTGCCGGAGGTAATGGAGTAGACGCGCGTGAGCGAACCCGGCTGGGCGAAGGGGTTTTTCTTCGGGGCGACCCCGCCACGGAGTTTGGTCTGGAGAGCTGCGCGCTGCTCAGCGTTCATGGCGCCCATCTTGACTTCGACACGGGTCACGCCATCAAGCGCCTCGACAACACGCGTGATGTCCTGCGTGAGCGTATCGCGAAGGGGACATCCTGCGGTGGTGAGAAGAATGGAAACAGTGACGGTGCCATCGTCGGCAACAGTGACATTCTCAACCATGTTGAGGTCGGTAATGGGGCGACGAATTTCGGGATCTATAACGTTCTGGAGTGCGTGTTCGACCTCGGCGGTGGTAATCATGCAGTCAATCCTACCTGGCAGGTGGCGGCCTACCTTGTTCCGTGGAGAACCTCTCAGCCGTATGCGAAAGCGTGCAGATATGAAGCGTGCGCGTGCACGAGTTCCATGCACGCGCACAGCGAGGTCAGAAGCGACTAGCTGGGGTCATCTTCCTCGTCAGGATTTTCTCTGCCACGACGAAGTTCGTCGAGCTCCGCTTGAAGCTCAAGAATACGTTGGTCGCGCTCAGCGAGGCGTTCCTCGCGGTCGCGGTCGAAGGCTTCGAGGGCATCACGGAGTTCGGAGCGGACATAGTCGCGGGTGGCAACTTCGCCAAGAGCCATGCGCAATCCTGCGATCTCTCGGGCGAGATACTCGGTATCTGCGAGATTGCGTTCGGCGCGTTGACGATCCTGCTCGGCGTTCACACGGTCGCGATCGTCCTGGCGGTTCTGGGCAAGCAGAATGAGGGGCGACGAATACGAGGCTTGAAGTGAGAGCACGAGGGTCAGTGCTGTAAAGCCGATCGCGGCCGAATCGAAACGTAGATGTTCGGGAGCAAAAGTGTTCCACCCCATCCACAGCACGACGAAAATCGTGAGGTAGATGAGGAAGGTTGCCGTTCCGGTAAACCGCGCGATGCGTTCGGCAAAACGGCCCGCCGCATCCGAATCGAAACGGTAGGGGCGGCGGCGCCTGCGTGGGGCGCGCTCAACGGGCTTGTCGAAATCAGACATGCTGCGCCTCCACTGCCTCGTCGGTTTCTTCTTCGTCGGCGTCGCGCCAATCCTCTGGCAGGAGGTGATCGAGGACGTCGTCGACAGATACGGCACCGACAAGCAGACCCTCGTCCACCACCGGAATCGCCGTAAGGTTGTAGGTTGCGAGAAGTCGCGTCACTTTACCGATACCGTCACTCGGTTCCACTGCCTCAACGTCGGCATCCACAATCGATCCAATCATGAGAGAAGGTGGTTCGCGTAAAGCTCGTTGAAGGTGAATTGCGCCGATATAGCGCCCGGTCGGTGTTTCCGTGGGTGGGCGGCACACAAAAATGATTGCGGCAAGTGCCGGCGCGATGTCCGCACGGCTGGCCGACGCGAGAGCCTGGGCAATCGTGGCATCAGGCGGGAGGATGATCGGCTCGGTGGTCATGAGGCCACCAGCAGTACGCTCGTCGTAGGAGAGTAGACGGCGCACGTCCTCAGCTTCGTCGGGCTCCATCTTGTCGAGGAGGAGAGCAGCCTGCTCGGTGGGGAGCTCGGCCACGAGGTCGGCGGCGTCGTCAGGTTGCATCGCATCGAGAACGTCGGCGGCACGGTCGATATCCAGCCCCGACAAGATATCCACACGGTCCTCGTCGCCAAGCTCCTCAAGGACGTCAGCAAGGCGTTCGTCGGTCAAGGCGTTTGCTACGTCTTGCATACGGTCTGCCGGGAGGTCACGGATGACATCTGCAACGTCGGCAGGTTTCAGCGTGCCGATCTGCGCCATAATCGCGCGAGTTCCCTGGCTCTGAGCAGGAGCCGACAAACCGGTAGCATCACTGACCGCTATCGTGAGGGAGCGCTGGCCACCAGCCGAGCCGCGGACCGTTCTCACAAAAAGCGTTGTCAGGCGCCACTCGCGGCCACGGACCTGCTCAATAGCTGCATCGACGACCGTTGCCTGCTCACCTGTCTGTGTGAGCACAACGTGGCGCTCGAGTAGCTGCCCGAGGACGAGAGTTTCGGCGGGACGCTGTTGGAAGCGCCGGATATTGACGAGGCCCGTCGTAATGACCTGGCCGTTGGCGATCGATGTGACACGAGTGAGAGGAAGGAAAACGCGGCGCCTGCCAACTACTTCGACGACGAGCCCCACGGCAAGCGGATCTCCCTTATGACGAAAGAGAACGACGATGTCGTACACCGAACCGACGCGGTCGCCAATAGGATCAAAAACGGGAGTTCCAGCAAGTCTCGCGCCGAATACTCTGGTCGAGGAAGATCGTGTCACAACATTCTCCTTCCACAGCAAGCGTGTGCGGGCAAGTGCCCGCACACGCAGCGATGTTACTTTTCGAGGATATCGGCCATCCAGGATTCGATATCCGCAATCTCACGGGGAATGTTCTCCGAGATACGGATGACGCCATCATTCGTCACTAGGATATCGTCTTCAATACGAACGCCGATGCCACGGAACTGCTCGGGAACGAGCTCGTCGTCCTCACGGAAGTAGAGGCCCGGCTCAATCGTAAAGACCATGCCAGGCTCAAGCTCCGCATCCATATACATCTCACGGCTTGCCGCAGCACAATCGTGAACGTCCAAACCTAGATGGTGGGACGTGCCGTGAGGCATCCACCGGCGGTGGTACTGAGCTGCCGAGGCCAGCGATTCGGCTGCACTGCACGGCAACATTCCCCACTTTTCGAGGCGATCAGCGAGCACTTCCATAGCTGCCGTATGAATATCGCGGAACTTGCATCCGGGCTCGTTTGCGCGCTCAAGCGCACGATTAGCTGCATCAAGAACTGCCTGATAAACCTCAGCCTGGGCCGGCGAGAACTTCCCGTTGATAGGAAGCGTTCGCGTGATATCAGCCGTATAGAGAGAATCCACCTCGATACCAGCATCCACAAGGATAAGCTCGCCAGGAATGACAGGGCCATTGTTGTCAATGAAATGCAAGGTGTTTGCGTGGTTGCCTGCCGCCGCGATCGTATCGTAGCCCAGGCCATTACCTTCTTCGCGGGCCTTTGCCCCGAATGCGCCCTCAACAACGCGCTCGCCACGCCAGTGCTCAGCAGCACGCGGAAGCGAGGCAATGATGTTGTCGAAGCCCTCGTGAGTGAGCTCGACAGACTTCGTCAGCTCGCCAATCTCCCACTCGTCCTTCGTTAGGCGAATCTCAGCGAGCGCCGCCGCAAGCTCAAGATCAGCTTCAACAGCGCCTTCAGCCAAGTCGGAGCGCTGGCGAAGATCCTGAACCTGTGCCTCAACCGCAGCATCCGATTCTGGAACAACACGGATACTCACCTGGCCAGGACCGAGATCCTTCGCAAGGGCATCAGGGAGGTTATCAATTGCCTCACAGTGCAGACCAGTGACTGTACTCATCTCATCAAGCGATGGACGTGCGCCAACCCAAAACTCGCCATAGCGCGAATCCGCGTAAAACTCGCGTGACGAGCGTGGGGCGCGCGGATGGAAATAGAGAGTGGCTTCGTGACCACCCTCAACAGGGTTGAGAACGAGTACGGCATCGGGTTCAAGCTCAGCCCCGAGGCCGGTCATATGAGCAAAAGCTGAATGAGCGCGGAAACGGTAATCGCAATCGTTATTGCGGGTCTTATATGTACCTGCAGGAATAACGATGCGTTCACCTGGAAAACGCTTCGAGAGTGCCGCATGGCGGGCGGGAAGGAAATCGGCGACGGCTGCACGCTTAGGTTCTTCCCTCACCGTCGCCCAATTCGAGCCAATAAAATCTGCGAAAGCAGAATGATCTGGCTGGCGCGAGCGGTTATTTCCGCGGGAGGCCAGCGCCTTGCGAGTCTGTTCATCAGTCATGATTCCATTCTCGCACCTTGAAGCGACAAACTGGCGCACGAATACTCACATGGACGCGCAGTCGTCAACGCCAACATTTCCGTCGCCGCGCATACTCACGCTCAGACGTGCATCGACGCCCGGACTCTCATGGAAGAATACCCTAAACGCCCGCGCCGGCGGATAGATGTAAGCTTGTGCGCCGGCGGAGTGATCGACAATGGCAGCTCCGGTGTGTCGCCGGCTGCGTCTAGGCTAAGACCATGATCGATCCGCACACCCACTCAACGGCCTCAGATGGCACCTCAACACCACGCGAGCTCATGTATGAGGCGCGCGCTGCCGGGCTCGCGATGATTGGCCTGACCGATCACGATACCGTGGCTGGATGGGCTGAAGCGGCCAGCGAAGTGCCAGATAGCGGGGTTGCCCTGCTCCGTGGGATGGAAATGTCCGTGCGATTTCGCTCCACTACTCTCCACCTCCTTGCCTACCTATTTCGGCCAGACCATCCCCGGATCGTCGATCATGTGGCACGGACGCAAGAATCGCGCCGCACTCGCGGGAAAGAGATTGTTGACCGCCTCAGTACGGACTATCCGATCACATGGGAGGAGGTGGCTTCTCGAGCCGGTGGCCAGAGCAGTATCGGGCGTCCGCATATCGCTGACGCATTGATCGCCCGTGGAATTGTTACGACGAGGGCGGAGGCTTTCGAACGCTTCCTTCTGCCGACGTCACCCTATTTTGTGCCACATTACGCCCCACCACTGCTCGATGCGCTTGAATGGATCAAGGAGGCCGGGGGAGCGAGCGTCCTCGCCCATCCGCGGGCCCTCTCACGAGGCGAGGAGATTCCCACACAGATGTTTGCTACCCTCGCAGAGGCTGGCCTTTTTGGGATAGAAATCGACCATCGAGAAAATCGTCCGAACTCGCTGGCTGAACTGGAAAATGTGGCGTTAGTCAGTGGCCTCGCTCGCTTTGGCTCAAGCGACTACCATGGATCAGGCAAAGCAAACCACCTGGGTGAGCACACGACAGCCCCAGCAGTAATTGACGCTCTCATTGGAGATTGCCAGATGGAGGTTGTTCGTCCGTGATCGGGTTCGATGTCACGCTGTTCCTTTCCACGTTCACCACGCTTTTTGTTATTGCCGATCCTTTCGGTAATCTCCCCGTTTTCCTTGCACTCACCTCACGGATGACACCCGGAGAGCGGAAAACAGCCGCATGGCAGGCAACCCTCACGTCGCTCATTGTTCTCACCGTTTTTGCGGTGTTTGGCGAATACATCCTCGGGTTCCTTCACCTGTCGAATGAGGCGATGCAACTCTCGGGTGGTCTTCTCCTCCTGATCGTCGCCCTCCAACTTCTCACCGGCCACGAATCTGATCCAGGTACGCCTGGCAGCGCTAACGTCGCACTCGTTCCGCTCGGTGTGCCGCTTCTCGCCGGCCCGGGCTCGATCGTTGCCATCATGATGTCGGCCCGCGAGGCGGGGTCAGTCCACGGTGGAGTCATCGCGGTTGCGGCTGCCATGCTCCTCGTCCACCTCATTGAGTGGATGACGATGCGCTTCGCTAACCCAATCAACCGGCTTCTCGGTGAAGGCGGCATTATTTTCCTGACGCGAATTGCTGGCATGCTTCTCGCCGCGATTGCAACCCAGTTGATGATTAACGCGGTTCTCGCCCTCGTCAATGGCGCCTAGAATATGCCGATGGCACGGCGCGGCCTGCTCCACGAGAGATCCCTCAACCCTCGCTAACCGTTAGGCTTGAGACGTGATTTCTTTCGACGAATGGCACAAAACCCACGCCCGTACCTTTTCCCTCGTCGCCAGCGACTACGATGAGACTCTCGCGCCACTCGCCGTCGGCAGGATGAGTGAACGTACCCTCGAAGCCGTGGAGCGCCTTCGTCGTCTCGACATCCCCTTCGTCGTCAGTACCGGGCGTGGAAGGGCCGCAATACACAGCATCCTCGACGCGCACGGGATCGATCACCACGGCATATACATCAGCGCATACAACGGAGCGGAAGTTGTGCGGGCCGAGGACAACGCGGAGATCCTCTCACGCCGGCTCGATCCCTCGCTTGCCCGCAACATTCTCTCCACTGCTGCCGCATACGATGTCGTCGCCGTACCCTACCGGGCGGATACCGCCTTCGTTGAGTATCCCGAAGAATACGCAGAACGTGACGAAGCGTGGACCCACGGTATGATCGTCGACAAACTCGACGTCGATTCCTTCGACGAGGTCCCACCCTCGAAAATCCTCCTCGTTGGAAAGAACGACGAACTTCGTCGTATATCCCACGCACTGAAATCTCAGCACGCAACGGCAACAGAAATCGTCTTTTCCACTCCAGAGCTCGTCGAGATCAACGCTTCAGGCGTCACCAAAGGCTGGGCGTTGCGCGCACTCGCAACGCACCTGGGGATTGATCCGGAGAACACGCTTGCTTTCGGAGACAACGAGAACGACGTCGCCCTCCTCGCCCAGGCCGGCTTGGGAGTAGCCGTCGCTAATGCCGTCCCCGGGGCACAAGCTGCCGCTGACGTTTGTGCACCGTCGTGCGCCGACGACGGGTTTGCCTACGTTATCGAGCGCCTCTTTTCCTGACATCGACGGATCGGGGCGACGAGGTAAGCTACCGCCCGGCGCTCGTCCCAACGTAAGACGACAAGCGGTACACCTCCGTATACGCGAAGGCGTGCCGCATGAATACACGCAGCACGCCCCGATGCTAGCTACATTTCTCGGACTAGTCGGCCGAATTCTTCCGGATACGGCGGCGCTGACGACGTTCACCGCGAGCGGCCGAAGCACCCTCGCCAGAGCCCTCAGCCGAACGCTTGCGGCTAGAAGCTGCAGCGGACTTTCTGCGATCTGAGCCTGAACGCCCACGATTGCGGCGCCCGCGCCCACGCCCATGCGACTTTCCTGTTTCCCCAAGATCTTCGAGCTTTTCCGCACGCAAACCTGCGCGCACACGCTGATCCTTCGGAAGGACACCCGTCACCTCAGGGTCAATATCAAGATCCGTATAAAGATGGTCAGAGGTGTGGTACGTCTCAACCGGCTCAGGCATGCCAAGGCTCAACGCCTTATTAATAACGGCCCAGCGCGGAGTATCTTCCCAATCAACAAACGTAATCGCGGTACCCGTGTGACCGGCGCGGCCAGTGCGGCCAATACGATGAATATACGTCTTTTCGTCCTCCGGACACTGGTAATTGATGACATGGGTGACATCATCAACGTCGATACCGCGAGCCGCCACATCGGTAGCGACAAGCACATCTACCTTGCCGTGGCGGAAGGCGCGGAGCGCCTGCTCACGAGCACCCTGGCCGAGATCGCCATGCAATGCCCCGGCCGCGAAACCGCGATCGAGAAGATCATCTGTCAGCTTCGCTGCTGTACGCTTCGTCCGCGTGAAAATGATGGTGAGACCACGATCCTTCGCCTGAAGAATACGCGACACAACTTCAACCTTATTGAGCGCATGGCATCGGTACACCACCTGCCGTGTGGACTTGACCGTGGCACCCGAATCAGTTGGATCAATAGCACGAATATGCGTCGGCTTCGACATGTATCGGCGAGCCATCGCCACGACCGCACCAGGCATCGTCGCTGAGAACAACATCGTGTGACGGTTCGCGGGAGTTGCCGCGAGAATCGTCTCAACATCCTCCAAAAAGCCGAGGTCAAGCATCTCGTCTGCCTCGTCGAGAACGACAGTACGAACTCCCGCGAGCGAGAGGTTACCGTGACGCATGAGATCAATAAGGCGGCCAGGGGTGCCCACGACGATTTCCGCACCGCGTGCAAGGTCAGCCTGCTGCGGCTCATACGCGCGTCCGCCATAGACTTCAACAATACGAACGGAGCGATGAGCGGCAGCGGCGCGAAGCTCCTCAGCGACTTGTTTTGCCAGCTCGCGAGTAGGTAAAACCGCGAGTGCCTGAGGCTTGCCCTGCTTCTTTTCAGAAAGAGAATCCCAGCCAGATTCACCCGGGCCTACAGTATTCTCCAACATTGGAATACCAAAACCAAGGGTTTTTCCTGTGCCCGTTTTAGCCTGGCCAATAATATCGTTACGACGAAGCGCCACAGGAAGGGTGAGCGCCTGAATGGGGAAGGGATGCGTAATACCCTTGTCCGCTAAAGCCTCGATGATAGGCGCAGAAACACCGAAATCTGCAAAAGTCTTATCCTTTGCTTCTTCCGCAGTATCGGCAATATCGGCCTTCGGCTCATTGACCTTCGGCATTGTTGCACCAGAAGAATCAATGACACCTGAGCTCGAAATCATTCAATTTTCCTTTCGTATGCGGCGCACATATCTCGCACCGCAGCGGCGGCAGCCGATCGTGAAAGAAACTAAATAACGACGAGACGACCGGGCAACCAGTACGCACCAATTCTACGCGAACGCCCCTCGAAACTATCGAGGGGCGTTGCTTGTCACATATCGTCACCGCCACACATGAGTAGCAGTGAGGTAAAGACGACAAACCTCAGTCGCCGAAACCGAATCCGACACGACGATTCTGCTGAGCCGCGATCTCGACATATCCGAGAGCATCGGCAGGAACAATCACCGCACGTCCCTGAGAATCAGTCAGGTGAAGCGGCTTGCGCGATTCCATCGCCGATTCAACCGCAGAATAAATATCCTCCGCAGTGGACTCCACGTTGATCGTCAGTTCGCGCCCGACATTGCGGACTCCAATGTTGATGTCCAAAAGGAACTCCTCCCTTACACGCGCCCGAACAGATCGGTTGCTAACGGCAATACGCCCACAACAGGCGAACCTGCGAATAAGACTATGCGCCGCGAGCAAGCAGCGCGCATTTTCCCACGCTATGTTCGTTGTTGGCCGAAGGCTTCGACCTGGGACAGTCGGCCGTCCGCGCGAGGAGATCGCGATGCAACGCGTGGCGAAAGGGCGCCACAACTCGTCGATACGCAGCCTAAACATAGCTTCCCAGCATCACCTGTGAGGTGGCTTTCTCGTATCACCGACAAAAATATCCTCAAATTTTGTCGCCAGCCTCTACTACAGTCGTCGTGTAGACAAAATCCCACGTCACAGATCGGAGGAGCAATGGCTCAGGCAGCGCTCGCGATGGATATGCTCGATGGTTCGCAGCTTCGGGCGCTTCATGCCTGCCGTCCGCACTCCCGTGTGAGTATTGTGGGCGCACCCGGCACGGGGAAAACCTCAGTTCTTGCCGCGCTCGTTCAACGAATCGTGGCGGCGGAAAATGGCCAACGGGTTGCCGTTCTCACCCAAGATCGCCGAGCAGCTTCAGCGCTGCGCTCCGCTCTGTCGCTGGCGCTTGGAGGCCTGCCGGAAACAATCGAGGTCCGGAGCCTCGCCGCCTTTTCCTACTCGATTGTTCAGGCGTACGCGCAGGCTGTTGGGAGGCGTTCGCCCGAACTCATTTCCGGCCCGGAGGAGGATACAATCCTCGCGGAAATCCTCGCTATGACGGATGTGGAAATCGAGTATCCGAGTTTCGCTCAAGGTGAGGCGCGCATGATGCCGGAGTTTCGTGCGCAAGTACGTGATCTTATTACTCGTGCACAAGAACTCGGATATGGTCCGGATGATCTTGAAGAGCTCGGTGTCCGGCACTCCGAGCCGATGTGGATTGCGGGTGCGCACATCCTTCGCCTATACCGCGAACTTAACGAGACTCACGATGCACTGTCGGGGCGTTCGGATTCCCCGGATCGGCTCGATCACGCTCAGCTCGTCGCAACGGCAGCATCCGTGCTCCACGCATGGGAAGAATTCGTCAACTCATCACCTCACCATCAATCGAGGGAAGTGGCGCGGCCTCACTGGGATTGGATTCTCGTTGACGATATTCAGAATTCCCCGCGTTCAATCCTCGCCCTGCTCAGCGAGCTTGGGGATACCGGTGCGGCACTCGTCGTCGCCGGAAGTCCTGATAGTGCAGTTCAGGGTTTCCGTGGAGGTATATCGGCGCTTCCTGGAATTGTGGGCCGCCCCGCGCCAGAGGGCCTTGGATGCGAGATCGTGTCACTGACGACGAGGCACCGAGGTGGGCACGAGATCGCTACGCTCGCCGATACGTTGACCAACTTCATTCGGGTCAGTGGTGAAGTTGCCTCGCATCGTGAACCGCAGGCAGGCGAATCGGACGATGCCGTTGGTGCCTATGCCTTCATCCACGATGAAGAACAACTAGGGGCGATAGCTCGCTACATTCGCGAACGGCATCTGCGTACAGGCGAGCCGTATTCACAATTTGCAATCATCACGCGGTCACGGGCGGCTCATACAGACATGCGTTCCTTCCTTGTGCGGCGCGGCGTGCCTGTCGCTCAAATCGGCAGCGATATTCCTTTGAGAGATCGCAATTCAGTTGCCTCGCTTCTCGGTCTTGTGAAGTGTGCTCTCGCAAAGGAACTGGGGGAGAGCACGGGCTCAGTGGCGCCCGGCGATGTCGGGGCGGTTCTCACCTCGATGATTGTTGGAATCGACCCGATAGACCTCGTGCGCAGTGGGCGTGCCTTACGCGCATACGAGCTGATTCGTGGAGGCCAACGATTGGAGGAAGAACTGCTGTGCGTCGTCCTGGAGGGGGCTGAGGCAGTTCGCGAGATCGCGCCGCGTGGAGCGGACAAGCTGGTTGAGGTGGCGCGTATCATCGAGAAGATTCGTCGCGCGTACCGCGTGCATCATGGTCAGGCTGAACACGTGCTCTGGGCTGCGTGGGACGCGAGCGGAAAAGCCGACGAATGGCAGCGTCTGGCCCTCGCAGGGGGAAACTCTGGCGATGATGCCGACGAAGCCCTCGATTCAATCATTCAGCTTTTCCGCGTGGCGCAACGAATGTCAGATCGTGATCCGGATATTCACATCTTAGAGTTCCTTCACGAAATCGAGTCGCAGGATCTGCCGGAAGATTCCATTGCACGTGCAGGCGCTCTGGGCGATTACGTCACTCTCACAACTCCTGCGGCCTCTCAAGGGTATGAATGGAACCACGTCATCGTCGCCAGCTTTGATGACGGCACCTGGCCTAACCTTCAGATTCGCGATACCTACACGCACACAGGGAAACTAGCGAATATCGCTGCGGGCCGGCATGTGGCCGGCATCGACCTGGTCGAAGAGCAGCGCGAGGCAGTGAACGACATCCTTGACGACGAACTTCGTCAGTTCCATCACGCCATCACTCGCGCACGCACAAGTGTCGTTCTCACGTGCGTCCGAGGGAACGGGCACGCGCCATCCCGTTTCTTCGCGGCACTCGGTTTCACGCCGGTTTCAACTATCGATGAGCTTCGCGAGGCGTACACAGGCCGGGAGGCCGACGAATACCACGCCCTTGCGAAAAATCTGCACGGCATCGCCCTTGAACCACACGTCGGGGCATCCGGTGCTCAGTCACCTCGTCGAGCAGAACCGGGGCCTTCTGACGATCGACCAGATGAGCTTGCGCCCTCGCGTATCCTCTGGGCAATTGACTCCCTCTACTCTGATCTGAGCTTGGCGAGCATCATCGGCAAGCTCCGTCAAGCGCTCGGCGGCGAAGATAGCAGGGAGGCACAGGATCTCCTTTTACGCTTGCAAGCTGCGGGCGTGCGCGAGGCAGATCCTCATGTGTGGGTCGATTCGCCAATGATCGCAGCCCAGCCTGAGAGCGAAGCGATGAGAGTGGTCGGCAACCCTTATCTCGGGAGCGGGCGCATCGCAGTGTCGCCTTCCCGCGTCGAGTCGCTTCTCGCATGCCCGCTCAGAGGTGTGCTTTCCGTACTCGGTGCCGAACGCACCGATGGGCATAAAGCGGCAGATCTCGGAACTCTCATCCACGCCATCGCCCAAGAATTCCCTCACGGTCCGCGCGCATCAATGCTCGCCATGCTTGACGAAGAATGGGGGAAAACTATGCCCTCGCCAGATTCGTCGGTCATTGCCGCGCGCGACTATGCCGAAACGAAAAAGAAAGTCGAAACCCTCGCCACGTATATCGAGAGTCAAAAAGATTCTCATATCGAAGTTGAGCAGGGTGTCCGCGTCGAAGTCGGTTCCGATATTCTCGTCACGGCCCGCCTCGATCGCCTTCTCATTGACGAGGGCGTGCGAATCGCCGACTTTAAGACAGGGAAAAACGCCACGTTATCAAAAGCAGAAGCGGAAGATAACGTCCAGATGCAGGTATATCAATGGGCCGTTGAACGGTCGGGCATAGGAGAATCCCGCGGCGCCGAACTTGTGTACGTCGGTAAAGCTCTAGCAAGTGGCATGCCTACGATTCGTGAACAACGACCATTAACGGAGAGTACCCGAGAACGTGCGCACACTCGGATCGTCAACGCCGCTGCGATTCTCTCCATGCGTGAACTCCCGGCTAACCCTGACGACAACCGCTGCCGGCATTGCCAGTTCGCAATCGTGTGCCCCGCCGTATCACAAGGAAGGCTCTTCTCATGAAACCGACCTACGAGCTCGTTATGCAGGCTCTCGATCCCAAGTATCCGCCAACCTCTGAGCAGCGCGATGTCGTCGTCTCGGACAGCCCTGCCATCCTCGTCGTCGCCGGTGCTGGTTCGGGCAAGACTGCCACTATGACA
Source organism: Arcanobacterium haemolyticum (assembly GCA_021532125.1). Classification (GTDB taxonomy): domain Bacteria; phylum Actinomycetota; class Actinomycetes; order Actinomycetales; family Actinomycetaceae; genus Changpingibacter; species Changpingibacter haemolyticus_A. Next base: position 16,159 of record JADYUX010000011.1, on the reverse strand, counting down.
AAACGCATCGCGTACCAACTCGCCATCGGCACAATACAGCCGCACGAGGTTCTCGGCCTCACCTTTACAACAAAAGCGGCAGGAGAGCTAGCTGAGCGCGTCGAAAATGCCTTATCGATCCTCCGGCAACGCCATCTCATCGGGCAGGGCAGCTCAGAATCCTCACGCGGGATTCACGAATCACTTATGAGGCCAACCATCGCCACCTACAACTCGTTCGCCTCAGGAATCGCGTCAAGCTACGGAATGCTCATCGGTGCAGATTCTCGCGCACGCCTCATCACAGACGCTGAGCGTTACCAAGTTATGGCTTCCATCGTCGACTCCTACGAATTATTCGATGGTGCGTCCGAATCATTCGCAACGGCGAGCCGCACGAGCCTCATCACGAATAGCCTTGTCCTCGCTGCGGGCCTCATCGACAACCGAAAGAGCATCAACGAGGCACGCGAATTCTTCGACTCCCAGATTTTCGCACTAGACCGCCTCGAAAAGGGCCCCAGTCTTGAAAAAGGCATACCCGGAGCTGCCGAGGTATGGCGCGACCTCCTGAAGGCCCGAGGCTCGCTCGAACTTCGTCGCGACCTCCTGCGAATTGTCGAGCGATATTTTGAGCACAAGAAAGCCGCAGGCCTCCTCGAATTTGCCGACCAAGTGGCCATGGCAGGGCGAGTATGCGAGGAATTTCCCGAAATTGGAACAGAAATCGCGAGCCGCTATAAGCTCATTCTTCTCGACGAATACCAGGACACCTCGGTTAATCAGGCGAAATTCCTCCTCGATACACTTGCCCCGGCAACGCTACCGCCTGGATACAGGTCGATCTGCGCGGTCGGTGATCCGCAGCAAGCGATCTACGGATGGCGAGGCGCAAGTGCAAACGCCCTCGCAGATTTCGCCACCGAATTCGGGCAGAGACTTGGCGGCATCCACAAACTCCACCTCTCCATCTCCTTCAGAAACGACGAAGCAATCCTCGCCGCCGCAAACGCGGTAAGCGGGCAATTCGTCGCACAAGTACGTGCAACTTACGACGACGCACCTGCAGATACCACAACTGCCCAGACGGGCGTAGAACCCCACCAGGCAGGCGAAACACCGTCAGCCGCAACCAGTACTCCCACGAGCATCTCCCAGCCTCTCGAACTACGGCCGCGCCCCGGTGCCGGGCCAGGCCTCGTCTCAGAGATACGCACCTGGTTTAGGGACGATCACTACCGCGCAATCGCACGGCGAATCCGCGACGTCATGCGCCACGCACGCGACGAGGGCCGCGAAGCTGAAATTGCTGTCCTGTGTCGTAAACGCGAATACATCGACGACATCGTCGAGGCACTCACTGAACTTGACATTCCCTACGAAGTAATCGGAGGGGAGAGCCTCGTCGTTCGCCCGGAGATTCTCACCATCCGATCAGCACTCGGCCTCATCGCTAATCCTCGCCGGAACGACCTGCTCATGCGCCTACTCACCCTCTTTGGAGTAGGCATCGATGACGTGCGGATCCTCCGGCAAGTATCACGGTCAGCGATCAGTCGAGAAGTCCACGATATCTACGGAGCGCCTCAAGATTCTCCCGTCGAATACAACCTCGTCGAACTCTTAGCTGGCTTCTCCGACACGAATTCTCGCCTCATAGGCCGAAGCATTGACGACGAAAGTGCAGAACTCACGCACGGCACGACCTACGAACTCGACGCCTCTTGGACCGTTAATCTCAGTGGCGAAGGCGCACGAAAACTCCAACACGTCGCCACAATCCTGCGCGAACTCCGCGCCCACATTCATTCACCGCTGCCCAACATCGTTGCTCTCGCCTCACGCCTGCTCGGCATCGATGTGGCAACAGCGAGCCGCGCCAAAGGCGAACGACGAGTACGCACATCTCTCGATTCGTTTGTGACTGTCGCCAGCGACTTCGCAAAGACACACCCAGGATGCCGACTCAGCGACTTCGTCGAATGGCTCGATGCCGTCGAAGCACACGAACACGGAGGCGAAGAAGAATCTGGAACAGATATCACCGAGGATGTCGAAGTGCACTCGGGTGTCGTCCAGATCATGACCATTCACGCCTCAAAAGGCCTCGAATGGAATGACCTCGTCGTCGTGCCCGAACTGGTCGGTGAGCAATTCTCTGTCGTTGGACGAGTAGAAGCATGGCCCCAAAATACTGCCACCTTCCCCTTCCCACTCCGCACCGACTACCCACACCTGCCACACTTCTCTCTCGAACACTTCGCCAACCGCACCGAAGCCGCCCAAGCGTACTCACACTTTAAGAAGACAGACCTTCCAGAGCACGGAACAGCAGAGGCCCGACGCCTCGCATACGTGGCCTTCACCCGGCCACGATCCGAACTCCTCCTCGCCGGATACGCCCTAGCCCGTCGAGAACTCCCGCGAATTCGGCCAGGAATCCCGCTCGTGCCGATCCTACCGAGATCGATATTCCTCACCGACATCCTCGACCATGCCTTCATCGAACCGCCCGCAGGGCACGAGCATGAGGAACATACCGTCCACTCAGTCGTCCATCCAATCAGCGAACTTGCCGGAAGCGACTGGCCACCGGAATTCACCGCATCAGTTCCCGACCAGATTACGCTCGACGAACTCACCCGCGAAGTCGGCGAACTTCCGCAAGCGCACGCGATCAAGGAAGTGCCCGACTACGCCCACACCACCCTCCCACGATGGCCCCACGACCTCCTACGTGGGCAGGCCGGCGCCAACACCACGCCGTCGCGCCTCAGCCCGGATATCGCCTGGCAGGTCGACGAACTCATCGCGGAATACCACAGCACGAGCAGCAAGCAGATGGAACGGCCCTACTACACCGCTACCGACATGGTGCGCCTCATCGCCAACCCCGACGAATTCACACGAAATCAACTCCGGCCAATTCCGCAACAACCAAGTACAGCAGCCCGCCTCGGAAACGCCATTCACGCTCGCATCGCACAGAGTTTCTCAGGAGTGGCAACACTAGATATCGACGAACTACTCGAACCCCTCAGTGAGTCGTACGACGAAGAAACACTCACAACCGCAGAAGAAGACAAACTTTTCCAGGCATTCGAAGCATCACCGTGGTCACGCTATCCAGCTATAGCTATCGAACAGCCGCTCGAAATCGTCGTCCAAGGGCGAATCCTTCGATGCACAATCGACGCCGTGCTCGATACCAGCGCTGACCCCGACAGGGCCCCCATCACGATCGTCGACTGGAAATCAGGGCGGCGACCAACCGCAGCGCAGCTACCTGCACGCGAACTCCAGCTCGCAATCTACCGTCTCGCATGGGCACGCACACACAACGTCGAACTCGACAACATCGACGCCTGCTTCGTCTACCTCCGCGAAGCGCCCGAGCTACGCGACCTGCGCGCCGGCCACCTCAGCGAGCAGGAGATCGAATCAAAAATCGCCGACGGCTTCGCCCAAGGAACCGATGAATAACAGCCAGACCGCTTGGTGTGCGGCATCCGGATATCCCGGACCGTGGATCATCCGGAACCACACCCCAAGCCGGACGCCTTATCGTTCGTCGATTCCCGGAGCAGTCTCGCTGGCCGGCACAATATCCGGGACCACTGAAAGTGGAGCATCCTCATCCACGAAAGGCTCAGCAGCAACAGACGACACCTCGGGATCAACATGCCACGCCGGCCCAGGATTAAGTTCAGGATGCGACTCGACCTCGCGAGCAAGATCGTCGAGCATCTCCCGAGCATCCGCAACCACATCGCGATTCTCAGTACGAAGCCCAAATAACAGCCAACGCACAATCGCCAACTCCGAGAGCAGCTGCGAGCGCGAATAAGCCGCCGAATCAAGTGTCACACCGCGCGTATTCTCGTACGATTCACGCGCAATATCGAAGAAATCATCACCGAGAGCAACCAGCGGAGCCAAATCAGTTGCCGGATCGCCCACATGAGCCTCACCGAAGCCACACACCGTGGAAATCGAATCGTTCGACCACAAGAAGTTCTCACTCGCAACGTCGCCATGAACCATCACAGGTTCAAAGTTCCACAACGCCGAATCTTCAAGCGCATTCTCCCAGCGCCGCACCAAAACAGGCGATATCGGGCTCGCATGGTTAGCATTTTGCAACTCCGTGAGCTGACGAATACGACAATCCTCAGCCGAATACACAGGCAAACCAGCACGACTCACAACATCCGGCGACAGCATATGGATCGACGCAATAGCACGAGCAAGCTCCCGAGTGCCATCATCGTCGAGACGCTCAAAGGCCCACGGCTGGCCGAAAGGCTCCGGGTAGACGACGGCACGACCCCCCGTCTTAACATCCGCAAAACCAGCCGGGCGCACAATATCGAACGGCAAATTTCCCGCACGCAGCTCATGAAGCAAACTCGGGGCCAGCGCAGCCTCAGCCTCAAGCATCGTCGCCGCAGAAAGATTCCGAGGACACTTCACAACCCAGCGGCGGCCACGAGCATCAAGCACGCACCCCGTCACAAAGTCGTCCGTCTCACTATAGGGCGGGCGAACACCAACAGCCTCAAGCCCCTCGATCGCACCGACCGCAAGCGCTGCCAAGAAATACGGAGAACTCTTCACACAGCCAACCTACGTGCTTCGGCGTGAAAGTGCACCTCCACACGCGCATTTTCGCCGAGAATCACCCGGGCCTCACAACCCATTGCGTCCCAGGTGAGGGGTCGGCATCCCTCCGTGTGGCTACCCGAGCTACTCCATACATGCACTCACGAATGCCCCTCGCATGTCGCTGTAACTCGGTGGTTTCAGGCACATCACAGGTGAATTCGCACGCCCTAGGAAGGCTCGTCGCATGGCATACGGTAGCCTTAATTTGTGGCCACTGAATACGATATTGAGATCGAGAATCTGCGTAAGTCTTTCCAACAAGTCCTCCTCGTCACCGACCCGGAGGGTTTGCGCGACCGTATTGCCGTGCTAACCGAGGAATCGGCTGCACCCGATTTGTGGGACGACCCGGAGAAAGCGCAGGCCGTCACATCGAAACTCTCACATGCGCAGTCGGAGCTTGAGAAGGTCGATACGATGGCAAAGCGCATCGATGATCTTGAAGCCCTCCTCGAAATGGCGCAGGAAGAAGGGGCAGAGGACCCTGAGATGGCCGCCGAGCTGTACGCCGATCTCGATTCCGAACTCTCCTCAGTGCACTCCGATCTTGACGATCTTCAGATCCGCACATTGCTCTCGGGGAAGTACGACGAGCGCGCTGCTGTCGTCACGATCCGTTCGGGTGCCGGCGGCGTCGATGCCGCTGATTTCGCCCAGATGCTCCAGAGAATGTATCTGCGATGGGCCGAACGACGTGGCTATTCAACGAAGGTCATGGACACCTCCTACGCGGAAGAAGCCGGCATCAAATCCACGACCTTCGAGGTCGATGCCCCCTACGCATACGGCACGCTTTCGGTTGAGGCCGGCACACATCGCCTCGTCCGCATCTCGCCCTTCGATAACCAGGGCCGGCGCCAGACATCCTTCGCTGCGGTGGAAGTTATCCCGCTCATCGAACAGACCGATCATATTGATATCCCCGAGTCGGATATTCGTATTGACGTCTTTCGTTCGTCGGGCCCGGGTGGTCAGTCCGTCAATACCACCGATTCCGCCGTGCGTATTACCCACTTGCCCACGGGTATCGTCGTTTCCATGCAGGACGAGAAATCGCAGATCCAGAATCGTGCGGCCGCAATGCGAGTTCTTCAATCTCGACTGCTTCTGTTAAAGCAGGAGGAGGAAGCGAAGGAAAAGAAGGAACTCGCTGGCGACATCAAGGCATCCTGGGGTGATCAGATGCGCTCCTACGTATTGCAGCCTTATCAGATGGTCAAAGATCTTCGTACTGGCTTTGAAGCAGGTAATCCTGAATCCGTCTTTGACGGCGACATTGACGGTTTCGTTGAGGCTGGAATTCGCTGGCGCGCGACAGGCGAGAAGGCTGAAAAAGAATAAAAGGTGACACAGAATAATTGACGGTGAGGGCATCCCAGCGGGTCCGATCCCAACAGCGTGAGGAACGGGGCGTATAGGCGTCCCGTTTCTTGTTGTCGTAGTTGCCGTGTGACGGAGCTATGACGTGACGGCGATCTGCCGTAGTGCCGCAGCGCACCTCACGCCAAAAATAACATTTTGATTACGGCGTGCCGCCCGTTCAATTCAAGGTAGTGGCCGTATGCTCACCTTGACCATGCCAACCAACCAGGTGAAAATTTCATGATCACATTCGAAAACGTGACGAAGCTATACCAAAAAGGTGCCCGCCCGGCACTCGATTCGGTGAGCCTTAATGTCGAGCGCGGCGAATTTGTCTTTCTTGTGGGCCCGTCGGGTTCCGGCAAATCGACCATGCTCTCGCTCATCCTGGCTGAGGAGCGTCCGACGGCAGGTCATGTTCAAGTACTTGGGAAAGACCTCTCAACGGTCTCGGCGCGACGAGTGCCGCTCCTTCGTCGCCAAATCGGCACAGTATTCCAGGACTTCCGTTTGCTCGACACGATGGATGTCGCGGGAAATGTCGCTCTAGCGCTCCAAGTGATTGGTGCGCCACGCCACCGTATTAAGACGGAAGTACCAGAAGCGCTCAAGATGGTGGGCCTCGACGGTAAAGAAAAGCGCCGTATGACCGAGCTTTCTGGTGGCGAGCGTCAGCGCGTAGCTATTGCTCGCGCAATGGTCAACCGGCCACAGATTCTTCTTGCGGACGAGCCGACAGGAAATCTTGATTTTGAAACCGGACTCTCGATTATGCGTCTCCTCGACCGCATTAATCGCACGGGAACAACAGTTGTAATGGCGACGCACGATCAGTCAATTGTGAACCAGATGCGTAAGCGAGTCATCGAACTCAAGGATGGTCTGGTTGTCCGTGACCAGGCACGCGGCGTTTATGGAGGTGGCCAGCACTGATGCGTTTCCGTTTTATTCTCTCTCAGACTTTCCGCGGCCTTTTCTCCAATAAAGCAATGGCTGCCTCAGTTGCGCTCGTGACTTTCGTATCGTTGCTTTTTGTCGGTGCAGGTGCGTTGCTACAGCGCCAGGTCGGTAACTTTAAGACGCAGTGGTACGAGAACGTTGAAATCTCTGTCTATATGTGTCCAACGAATTCGACGAATCCGCAGTGCGCCGATGGGGAGGCAACTCAGGAACAGATCGACGATGTCGAGGCCTACCTCGCTTCCGACGAGCTTGCACCACTCATTGACTCGGTGAGTTTCGAATCAAAGGATGATGCTCTCGCAAACTTTAAATCGGTCATGGCCGACACAGCGTGGGTTAATGCTGTAACTGCAGATCAGATGCAGGTGTCGTTCCGAATTAAGCTTGTCGATCCTGAGAAGTACAAGGTCGTCACAGATGCCTTGACCGGCCGCCCGGGCGTGGAAGAAGTAAACGATCAGCGAGACCAGCTTGAACCCCTGTTCAACATTCTCAATAAGTTCACGATGCTCTCGGGAACACTCGCTGCTGTCATGATCCTGACCGCCCTGCTTCTCATGCCGACGACGATTCGACTGTCGGCAATGTCGCGCCGGAACGAAACAGAGATTATGCGATATGTGGGTGCATCGAACTTCTTTATCGAGCTCCCATTCATCTTGGAGGGTGTGCTTTCCGCGCTGCTCGGTTCGATTCTGTCGGTTGCCGGCTTGTGGGTCACGGTCCGCTACTTCATCAGCGATTGGCTCGGCAGCTCGCTGTCGTGGATGCGCATTATCGACACAGGCGACGTGTGGCGCCTCGCCCCGTTCCTCGTACTTGGTTCGATTATTGTGGCGGCCTTCGCCTCGTGGGTGACGCTGCGTCGCTACGCTCGCGTGTGACGATAGGGGAGAAATGACGACGAAGAAGATTTCGGCTTTCCTCGCGGCTACGGCACTTCTTGCCAGCGGCCTGATCGCTGCTGGCGCGTACGCCGACGATCGTTCAGACCTCGTCGAAAAACAAAAGTCTCAGCAGGGACAACTAGAGAGCACACAGTCCGCTCTCGAAGGCGTGGATACGGATCTCCAGTCGATCTACCTTGCGCTTGAAACGACGAGGACCCAGATCCCCGTTGCACAAGCGGAACTTGATTCGGCGAATGCTGAATTGGCTGAAGCTGAACGCGGGCAGCAAACAGTTGCCGACCAGCTCAGCCAGGCAGAAGCCGAGCTCTCCGGCATCGAGGACGACATTGCAAACGGCAATGAGGCGCTAGAGGAAACCCGGGGGAACTTGGGGGCTATTGCGCGTTCGCATTACCGCGGGGAAAACGTGCCGAGTACGCTCGATCTTCTCATGGGGTCGAGCTCTAGTGAAGAGTTCCTCAACTCCTACGCTGCTGCTGCTGCGCTGACTCGGACGCAAACCGCGACTCTGCAGCAGGTGACTCAGGCAACGGCTCAGAATCTCACGCGCCAGGCACGCCAGGCCGACGTGAAGGCTCAAATCGAGGAACTGAAGAAGCAAGCAGACGAACTCGTCGCCCAAAAGGAATCGAAGCAGTCTGAGGCTCAGGCAAAAACTCAGGAACTTGCCAACCTTCAGTCCACATACGAATCGCAATCTGCCGAACTCGAGTCGAAGAAGGCGGATTTCGAGGCGAGCATCTCCAGCCTTCAGAGCGATATCGACGCGACGAAGAACGCCATCGCGGAAATTGACGCTCAGAACGCGGCGGCAGCGGCTGCTGCTGCGGCTCGGGGCGGATCGAGCTCTGGCGGCGGATCTTCGAATGCCGGTGCACACTGGCTGATCCCCGTCGTGCCAGCTCCGCTGTACGTGACATCGCCCTTTGGAATGCGCGAATATCCTTTTGGCGGATATTGGATGCACAACGGAGTTGATCTTCGGTCGGCGTGCGGAGAAGCCCAGGTGGCGCCAGCCAACGGCACGATCGCGAAGGTCATTCCTGCTCCAGGAAATTCGACACACGGTAACCAGATTTACATCAACCTGGGGAACGTGGACGGTGCCTCCTGGGTTGCTGTCACAAACCATTTGTCGGGATTCAACGTACGAGTCGGGCAGACGGTGAGCCAGGGCGATGTCATCGGCTGGACCGGACAAACCGGACAAGTCACCGGATGCCACGTCCACATGGAAGTGTGGAAGAACGGCCGCGTCGTCGATCCGATGTCCTTCCCGGCTTTCACACGCCGCAACTGATGACATGTGTTCGATGAGAAACGGGGGAGTCGCGTCGGCTCCCTCGTTTTCTTGTTGGATTCGTGTTGGACGACGAGACTGTTTCACGGCGACGATTTTGCCGAGTCGTCTTTGGTGGTGGCGTGAAGTGCGAATGCCCGCCGATGTGAGCACGCGATCAACGCAAGGGTCGATCTTCGTCGTCAATCCGCACTATGATATTGTAATTCGCGCATTCCGAGCAGAGTGAAGGAGGGTTCTCATGGCAAAAAATAAGACGACGAAACTGACAGCCGCGCAGAAGGCGAAAGAAGCTGCCGACGCGAAGCATGTCATCGCCCGTAACAAGAAGGCACGTCACGATTACAACATCGAGGATACCTTCGAGGCAGGATTGTCGCTCACCGGTACCGAAGTAAAAGCCCTTCGAATGGGCCGAGCCTCGCTCATCGATGCGTGGGTGGAGATCGACCGTCACGGCGAAGGCTGGCTCCAGGGCGCCAACATTCCGATCTACGCCATGGGCACATGGACAAACCACGCGCCTACCCGTAAACGCAAGCTCCTCCTTCATCGTGAGGAGTTGCGGAAGCTTTCGCAGAAGGTAGCTGCCAAGGGCTACACAATTGTGCCGCTTGAGCTCTACTTCATCCGGGGCCGTGCCAAAGTGGAAATTGCGTTGGCGCAAGGAAAGCAGGAGTGGGATAAGCGCGAGACGTTGCGGCGTCGTGAAGCAGACCGTGAGGCTGAGCGCGCGATGTCCGCGGCACGGAGGCGAGCACGCGGATAGTAGATCCCCGGCATTATGGCGGACGTTGTGAGGGGCGCGTAAAAATCACCACAAATTTTCGTCGCCCACGTGTGATAGAACGTCATTATGAGCACTCGTCCACGTTTCGGCCGCTACTGGCGACGTTTCGTCGCCGCACCCATCCTTGCCGTCATGGCTGCAATCGTCGCGCTTGCCGCTCCTGTCGGTCCTGTGCGCGCCGATTCTGCCACAACAGTGGGGTCGTATGACGTTGTGGCGCGCGTGACCGACGATGGGGCGCTCACCATGCGAATCACGGTCGATGCCCGATTTTCTGATCGAGTGCACGGGCCGTATTTTGTCTTCCCGACAGCAGCGGAATATGGGGACGACGAGTATCAGATCTTCGATGTGAAGCTCGGTGAGGTGACCCAAGATGGTTCGCCCGCGAAAGTACATACCGAGAACGAACGCGATCGGCTTATTGTCCGTGTTGGGGATGAAGACAACGAAATCACGGGATCACATCGGTACTCTATCGATCTGTCGGTGCAGGGGCTTGTGTCCTCAGATGACGAGAGTGATCGCCTCGCGTGGGATGTCATCACTGCCGGCGCCTACACCGATTGGGATATCGAGAGCTTCTCACTGAGCTTAGTGGTTCCGGAGGGTGGCGAGTTTTCGTGCGTTGCCGGAGCTGAGGGGAGCGGGCAACCGTGTGCCGTAGTTGGAGCTGATGTTGCACATGGAGAGGCAACATGGAGTGCCGAATACGAGGGCCTAGGAAGTAACGGCGTAACCGTTGACGCATCGTGGCCATCCGGGAAGGTAACGGTGCCGGCTCCTCTGGTTGAGAAGCGCCCAGGAACGGGAATTACCTGGGCAGCGGCCGGGGCCGGAATTGGCGCAGGGCTACTCACAGGATTTTTCTGTTTCATCATTCGTCGCAAAGATGAACGATATATTGGGGGCGAATTTGGTGCTCGGCCGCTGGGCACAACACAGATTGGTCATGTCGGTAGGGTACGACCGCAGATTCGCCGCGCCGAGCCAGACATGCATCCCGCGCAGGCCGGTATCGCCTACTACGGTTCGGTGTTCGAAGGCGACGTGCTAACTTCTATCGTTGTCTCGTTGGCTCAACGCGGATACCTCGCAGTCATTGCATACGACGATCCTGTAGGAGAGAAATACGAATCCGACGATCCAACGAACTGGCTACTCATTCCTCTTGAGAAACCGGATAACCGCCTCGAAGAATTTGAAGCAGACTTCCTCAAAGCAATTGCACGCCCCCAGGCGTATGAAGACCACGAAGACGGCGGATACGAGCCACTCGATGCTGAGGTTCTCGCTGGTGTGCCCGATATCGACGAACTCATTGATACATATGGCGCCGACGTACTCGCGCGAGGATCACGGCTACGAAACCTTGAAACAAGCTTTGTTGACGCAATCGTGCGCAGTGCAACCCAGGAGAAGAAAGACCTATGGTTCGCGCCACCGGCACGTAACCTAGCTGGAAGGATTATGCATTACGCCGGTTGGATTGCGGCAGTCATCGGCCTGCTCCTTGTTGTCTATGGCTTTATCGAAGGGCGCACGGGAGGAATTGGTATGCTCGTCGGGGTGCCGGGCATCGTCGCCATTCTCGGTACCTTGCGTCGAACGGCACGCACAGCCGAAGGCACACTCGCACGGGAACAGGTCGAAGGCTATCGTCGGTACATCCTGTCGCTGAAAGAAGCACAAGGTAAGGAAGAAGACGATCGTGAGCGCCTCAGGATGTTGCCGTGGGCTATCACGCTCCGGCTCGTTGGAGCGTGGGCGCAAGGAATGGAAACCCGCAAAGGCCAGAACGGCGAGAATACGGCGGAAGATGACGGCGGCTGGTGGTATTCCGATACTGGGCACTTCAATGCGGCATCGGCGGCGCTCATCATATCGAGCATGACAACCGGGGCACAATCTGCCTGGAACGGCGAAGGAATTGAAACCGCATTTGGTGGGGGAAGCAGCTCCGCTGCCACGACGACTGTCGGCGGCGGCAGCTTCGGCGCAGGAGGCGGAACGTGGTGAGTGTAGGACTGGTCTAGCGCTCAGCCGGTAAGGGTGCGGAGCCCGAGGGCAGAGGTCCCGATCCTCCTCGCAAGCCATGCGATAGGCCGTCGCATGCAGAGACGGCGGGCAGGGGGCCCGATCCAAGCCCCGGTGAACACATAGCTCGCGGGGCTGAGCGCGCTGGCATGGGTGCGGGGGGGCGATGTATGCGGGCGCGGAACAGGTAGCTCGCGGGGCCGAGCGTGCTGGCATGGGTGCGGGGTGATGTGTGCGGGGGTGCGGAACACATAGCTCGCGGGGCTGAGCGCGCTGGCATGGGTCTGTTTCATTCTTGCGGGGGGAACTGGGCACACGGGTACATACTGATAGGGACGGCGCCCGCGTTAGCCTCATCACCGGCGGGAGAACTGGGCGCACGGGTACACATACTGCTAGGCGTTCGAGAAAATGGGGCACTCTAGATTTATGTTTGCCAAATGTGTAGAATCTTCTAACGCCCAGTTTCTGGGTGACAATTCAATATGGGGATGATCGGTTTCGACGACGATCGTATGTCGAAGGGAAGCGGGTCGAGGATGCAGAGTCATCTCGATAACGATTCTCTGCAAACCAATAGGTGCCACTGAAAAGCGCACCGATTTCGCCCTCGCCGCCTGAGCGAGCTCCGAAATCCGTCAGCCTGAGGATGCTTCCTCCTCAGATCCTGGCGTCGTTTTAGGAAGCCACTGCTGAGCACGCTTGTCGCGGGCGTGCTCGGGACTTTTACGCGACTAGGTCGGTCAGCAACTTGTCTGCGTGAGTGCTGAGGCCGAAAACAACGTCTAGCAGACTGCACCCGGAGAAGACTTGGGCGTGCATCGTCGGACGCGAGTTCAATTCTCGCCATCTCCACTTGAGACCCCGCTTCGGCGGGGTTTTTCGTTGGTATATCAACGTTTTCTTGATCCTCGCGTTGGGCAATTGGAACCCCGAAAATGTGCTTATTTCGCCTAAATTCACGCCCTTGTATGCTGAGAAGGGATCCAAACGGGGTTCCACAACGACGGGGTGCCACAAGGAAAATGGGGTCGGTGATGCAGAGACACAGCGTTGGTTGACAAGGTGGTGGGGTTCGGCGACTAAACGCCATCAATTAAGTCAATATGAGGTGACTTGTGTAAGTCGTGTTAGGTAGACTATTCTCATGACGAAGAGGAAAGTCCTACTCGCAACAATCCGTGAGTACGCAAAAGACAACAACCTCGAACTCCGCGTGAGCGAAGGAGCTAACCATACTCGCGTATGGGTCGGCGACAAATACACAACCGTTCCGCGCCACAACGACATACCGGACCTCCTGGCCCGAAGAATCCTCAAGCAGATCGGAGCGGAAAAGTGACAACCTATACCGCACAAGCAACCCGCACTGAAGGGTGGTGGGTTGTCGAAGTCCCTGAAGTTCCCGGCCTCTTCACCCAGGCTAAGCGACTCGATCAAATCCCTGACATGGTTCGAGACGCGCTCACACTTTTCCCGGAAATCGAACCATATCCAGGTCAAGCCGACATAAGGATTGAAGCAACTGGTGAGCTAGGCCGTGAGGCAGAACGTGTCCGTCAACTCCGAGAAACGGCACGTCAAGCCCAAACAGAGGCAACTAACGAGCTTACCCGCCTCACGAAGGAACTCTCCGAGCAAGGAATGCCGTACCGCGATATCGGCACACTCCTTGACATCTCCTTCCAACGTGCAAACACCCTCGCCCACGCCTAGCTTCCACATGAGATAGGTCTGGTGTACCTCCCTGCTTCCGGGGCTTCGTCAACGTGGGGTTCAAAACGTCCCCCATAATGCTGCTCTCTGCGGGGTATGAAAGGCTATCCCCTGCAATGTCGTGTATAGCCGATGGAGTGGTGAACTGCCGAGCCGTCGTAGGGCAGGTCTCGCTAGAATGGATGCAGTTGACGAGTGCGAGGAAGCCCATGTCCAAACTAAACATTGATCAGCAAACTGTTCTGAAACTGTTCAGTGACAAACGTTCTGATTTCCTTATCCCGGATTATCAGCGTCCCTATGCGTGGAGTGAAGATCAGCTGAGCACACTTTGGGAGGACATTCTCGCTTTCGCGATTCCCCAAGGAGACGCAGACGCCTTCGACTCTGACGATGAGTATTTCCTCGGGCCAATCGTGACGTTTAGAAACAGTGAACGTAAGTTAGAGATCATCGACGGGCAGCAGCGTTTAACCACGTTGATGCTCCTACTACGTGCCTTCTACGCAAAGTTCGAGAACCAGAAGGATAAAGAATCACGACTCACGCTGGCGAAGATCGCGGAATGTCTTTGGAAGACTGACGAGTTTGGTGAGGCCGACCGAGACCATCTCAAGATTGATTCGGAAGTCGCCTCAGACGATGACAAAGAAGAATTCTTGTCCATCTTGAAAAGCGGCGAAGTCACGCCAGGACAAAAGAGCAAGTACGCGGCAGCATTCAACTTCTTCAAAGACCGAATCGAGAAATTTACTCTAGAGTGCCCGAGTTACATCGCCAAGCTAGCCATTCGTGCCTTGAATAATCTGATTCTGCTGCCTATCGAGGCGGAATCCCAAAGTACCGCACTGCGGATCTTCTCAACTCTCAACGACCGCGGCCTGCCACTGTCGGACGCAGACATTTTCAAATCTCAGCTCTATAAGTACTTCTCTGACCAAGGCCGCAAGGTTGAATTCGTTCAGCGCTGGCGGGAACTTGAAGAAACATCGAAGCAAGTCTTTGCTTCGTCGCGTGCCAATCCCGTCGACGAATTGTTCACGCGGTACATGTACTACGAGCGTGCGTGTCGTGGAATTCGTGATACCACGACGCAGGGTCTACGCGACTTCTTCGAAGCCAATGGCTATGAGCTGCTCAAGAAAGATGAAACGCTCGAGAACTTGGAGTCACTACTCGGGTTTTGGGCACAAGTTTCGATACAGGACGATTCGGTATTTAGCTCCGAAGTGTTGCGTCGATTGTTTGTCCTGCACTATGCGCCGAATAGCATGTGGACCTTCTTCGTATCCGTATACTTCATGCATAATCGTGATGCTGAAGGAAAACTTGACCAAGGTAAGTTCGAACAGTTCCTCACGCTCATCACTGGTTTCATTTGGGCATACGCAATCGACCGTCCTGGCGTGAACGCACTTCGCTCTCCGATTTATCCGGAGATGGTGCGTCTGGTCAACAACGAGCCAGTAATGTTCGAAAACTACAAGTTCACTCGCCAGCACATCAAGGAGATCTTTACCAGTTACGGGTTTACTAATGGCCGCCCTATCACCAAGTCGATGCTTGTCTGGTGGGCATTCCAAGAAGATGAACAGCAAGTTTTGGATCTCGACACGAAACTTGAGATTGAGCATATCTATGCAAAGAAGCGGGCTGAGCACGAGGCGACACTGAGCGACAACATTTTGCTCGAAGCGCTCGGCAACAAAGCATTCCTTGAAAAGCGTATTAATATTCGCGCTTCGGATTACCGCTTTGTCGATAAGCAGAAGTATTACCTAGGGGCCGAGACTCTTTCTGGACAGCGCCGCGAGGGCACCAAGAATGTCGAGCTCGCTGCACTAGCAAACAACATGAATGACTTTGTCGAAGGAGATATTAAAGAACGCACGAGTCAGATGATCGACGGTTTCATCGACTATCTCGACGGCGCTGGTCTTCTCAAGAGTTCGTAGTTTTGCCCAGGCTCTGCAGGCAAACCAGCAAAAGCAGCGAAATGCGCCTACCCACAGGGATTCGCACCCAGCCGAAATATATCTGCACCTGCCTTGCCTGTTCTTGCACCCGCCTGGGGCGTTGTATCGAAAGTTGCGTATAGAGAGCCATATGCCCTCGTGGCCAGAGGGAACGTTTTCAAGGTTCGTACCGTGGTACAAGCGTGGAACACGGAACGCAACTCCGCTGGCTGTAGGATTTCAATGATGTCGTGATGTGTTGGATCGATGAACGTTTAGCGTATGGTCTTGAGTTGAAGTTTCGGAGGTTTGCTTCATGAAATACAACCATCGTGAATTAGCGCTACGCCTTAAGCCGTACGTATGGGATTCATCGACGCAGCAAGAAAAGAACTTTACTCAACGTTATCTGAACGCAGGTGAAGACTACGAAGCGTTCGCTGACCTTCTGTGGGCCGCTAAGGATACGCCAGGCGTTCCA
>JADYUX010000010.1 GCA_021532125.1 Arcanobacterium haemolyticum | reverse complement strand
TGGCTCTGCGGTTACTGCGTAGGTATGTGCCTATTGCACAGCTCTGCACCTTCGACGAGGTTCCGTGGTTACTGCTTCGCTCCGTAGTTGCAGCGCGATGTTTTGTGTTGCAGCTTCCCGGACTCGTGAGTCTCGGTATTTACCGCCTGGCTCTGCGGTTACTGCGAGCCTCCGCGGTTGCGGTGCGGTGTTGTGGTGCTGTAACTCCCGACTCTCGTGAGCTTCTGTATCTACCATCTGGCTCTGCGGTTACTGCGTAGGTATGTGCCTATTGCACAGCTCTGCACCTTCGACGAGGTTCCGTGGTTACTGCTTCGCTCCGTAGTTGCAGTGCGATGTTTTGTGTTGCAGCTTCCCAGACTCGTGAGTCTCGGTATTTACCGCCTGGCTCTGCGGTTACTGCGAGCCTTCGCGGTTGCGGCGCGGTGTTGTGGTGCTGTAACTCCCGACCCTCGTCACTTCGACTCCAGCTGTCCCCTCAACCCTCACCATCCCAACCTCATCATCCAAATCTCGCCATCCCATCAACCTTCACCACCCCAACCTCTCACTCACCATGCGCCGGCAATCGTCGCAACGGCAACTGCAAGCAGAAGTGCGCCGAAGATCGTCGTCAGAATCCAATTTGGCACGCGCTGTGTGAGCGGCCCACCCAAGAGTCCACCCAGCATTGAGGCGACCGCGAAGGGAAGAACGACGTGCCAAGGAATCGTCACATCTGTGCCGAGTCTCGCGATGAGCCCTGCCGCGGAGGCAAATAGCATGACGAGTAGTGAGGTGGCGGAGGCTTCGGTCATGGTGAACCCGAGCGCAATGACAAGCATGGGAACAACCGCGAAGCCGCCGCCAACGCCGAAGAAACCGGTGAGCAGCCCGGTAAGTGTTGCCGCTGCAACCAGTCCAAGGATGCCAACAGGCCGGCTCTCGTTAGCGCCGTTCCCGTGCCGTACATGCAGCCCTCGTCGAAGCATGATTATCCCGACACCGATAAGGAGCACGCCGAATGTGAGCATGAGGGTCCGTGAGGAAATGGCAACTGAGAGTCTCGATCCCACCGCCGAGCCGATCACGGAGAGAGCCCCGAAAATTGCTCCGTCTCTCCACCGTACGTTGCGGCGTTTAGCGGGGGAGATGATGGAAATGGCGGCCGTGAGCCCGACGATGATGAGTGATCCTGCGGCGCTGTCGTGAGGGTTTTGCCCGAGGAGGTAGACGAGAGCGGGAACTGACAATATCCCGCCGCCAGCACCGAGTGCTCCGACGACGATTCCAATTGCAAGTCCGACGAGAGAGGCTGTGACGATCACGCTTGACCTTTCGATGAGGACGAGAGCGTGGGGCTGAGTGCCGGTAGCGACGTGTCACGCGTTGTCACACGCTTATTCGTATCAGATGATGCCTGTCGTGGGCGCAGTGCTGCTCGTACGTGAGGATCCATGATGTCGGCTGGGGCACGCCCGCTTCGGATGAGACGCGCCATAGCGACGAGGTCGGGACGGATTGCCTTGTAGAAGGAGTAGTAGCCGGGGCAGAGGTAATTTTGTTTAGGCGCATCAGGCCCTGAGCGGCCAATTGAGACTGAGCGGCCAATTGAGTTTGTCGAAGTTTCTTTCGGCGTGACTTCTTTCGGCTCGACAAACCGATCTTTCGGGCAGCCGCCGTAACATAGGCGCAGGAAGGGGCAGGCTCGGCATTGTTCGGTGAGTTCCGCATTTTTCTTGAGAGAGAAACGCTGCATCCGCTCACTGGCTGCTAGGTCGGCGAAGGGTTCGTCGGCGATATTTCCGAGTTTCCAGTCGGGTTCTACCCAGTGGTCGCATGTGTAGACGTCGCCGTTAAATTCGAGCGCGAAGTTGTTTCCGCAGCTCGGGGCATGTACGCAGACGGTTGCTATGCCGAACATGGCGTTGAGGGCTGCGTCAAAATCCTGGATGAAAATACGCCCGACATCGTTGAGGACCCATTCGTCGAAAATCGTCGTGAGGAAGGTTCCGTAGGCGTGAGGGTCGACGGAACGGGATGTGACGGCATCACCAGTTTGGAGGTAGAGGAGGCGGGTGCCGGCGAGTGAATTTTTCTCCTTACTGTGAGAAGGCCGCCAGCCTGCTTCGGCCTGGGCAAGGTTTTCTCGTTCGACACGTTCAACGATGGGGATGAACTGGATGTGTTCGGCTCCGAGGACATCGCGAAAATACCGATAGACCTCGAGAGGATGGTCCTGGTTGGCATGGTGAACGGTGCAGAGAATGTTGGTGCGGACACCGGCCTTTTTCAGGTTGTTCCATCCGCGCACGACGAGGCTGTGGGTTCCTCGTCGTCCTTTATTGACGCGGTAGGTGTCGTGGATGTGTTCGGGGCCGTCAATGGAGATGCCCACAAGAAAGTCGTGCTCTCGGAGGAAGCGCGCCCACTCCTCGTCGATGAGCGTGCCGTTGGTTTGCAGGGCGTGGGTGACGTGTTGTGTGGGGCGACGAAGTTCGTCGCACATGGCGATCACTTTTCTGAAGAATGGCAGACCCCGCAGGGTAGGTTCGCCGCCTTGCCAGAGCATCGTGACGTCGCCGTCGGGGCTGGCTGCGAGAAATTCCTGGATGTAGGTGCGTGCAGTTTCTTCGCTCATGAGTTGGCGAGGCACGTTGTAGAGGAGCTCTTTGGAAAGGAAGAAGCAGTAGTCGCAATCGAGGTTGCAGGCCGCTCCGGTGGGTTTGGCGACGACGGAGAAGGGGAGTCGGGTTCGGGTGATCTTGGGCATGGTGTGTGTTATGGCGCTCATGCTTCGTCGCCCTTATGGCTGTTGTTCTCAAATTGGCGGTTTGCTTCAAGAAGGGCGTGGGCGCGGCGTTCGGCGAGGTGCGTATCTACCGCTGCTACAGCGCCTCGTGCGGCGCCGTAGGTGTCGAGCTCTGCTGTGACGACATCGACGTCCCATTCGACGCACGGGATGAGGTCGTTGAGCATGGCCGAGTGAACGTGCCCGACGATTTCGGGAGCAGTGGCGGCGAGATCACCACCCAGAATGATGCGCGTGGGATTGAGCATGAGAACGACGTTGGCACATGCCTGGCCCATCGCCTGACATGCGCGAATGAGGGCATCGTGGGCGCGAGGTTCGCCAGTGTCGAGGGCGCGCCGAAGGCCGGAAAGGTTCGATACGCCAGCAGCAGCGCATACGGCGGAAGCTGAAGCTACCGTCTCAAGGCAGCCGGATTTTCCGCATTGGCAGGGCGTTGTATTGCCCGGCACTGAGATATGACCGAGTTCGCCAGCGTATCCCAGCCCGCCGCCCGCGAGTTTTGACGAGATGATGACGCACGCGCCTATACCCCCGGACAAGCGCACATACAACTGGTTGGAGTGGTGCTTCCCCGCTCCCCACCGTGCTTCGCCGAGAGCCGCGATGCGGACAGCATTATCGACGAGAATGGGGGCTTTCCAATATTTTTCAATTTCGTCGCGAAGGACGCTTGCGACGGGAGCGATGGCTTCCTCTTCACGCCAAACTCGGTACCCGACGGGAACGGGGAGGCCAACGCCAACGCCGGTGAGGGCGGACATGTCGAGACCTTCGTCGCGGGCGGCAACGTCGAGGCGTGCACACAGAAGAGAGAGCGGTGTGAACCAACCATCGAATCGATCGTAGGAGAGTGAAGCAGAGGCGAGTATATTTCCCTGCCGGTCGAGAATAACTCCGGTGCATGAGGTTCGTTCGATATCAATGCCGACGGCGTGTGCGAGCCGGTCGGCAAGTGCAAGGTAGTGAACCGGGCGTCCTCGACCCACATGCGTGAGGCCGTCTGTGACAGTGTCGGCATCAAGCGACACAACAACACCGCTGTCCATGAGGCGAGCAAGGGAGCGGCCAAGGACTGGGCGCGAGACATGGAGAATATCGCAGAGCTGACTGCGGCTCGCTGGACCGGTGGCGAGCGCGGCGACGATGCGTTCGTCAAGTGTCAGCGGCTCGGGAGCGGTCATGTACTCCATGGCTGGGCCTTCTTTTCGTGGCGTTGATGGACGTGGATGAGTGGTGACTCTATGTGTCATTGTGCCGGACGATTGTGGCAGCTTAACGAACTGACTCACAGTAAATCAGCAGATCAAGCTGCCACATCATCGGCTACTTCGAGAGGACTTCGTCAAGATCTGATCGCGCAGTGTTGACGAGCGGCACGTCGAAGTCGGTCATCGCAGCCATCCATTTGGCGAAGGAGTGGTCGCCGCGCTCGCGAAGCTGAGTGTAAAGCTCAGTGGCGAGTTCTCGACGAATGTCGTCGTACACAGGCACGGTGTAAACGTTGTTCATCTCGGCAGGGTCGTGGCGCAAATCGTACAGCTCGTTGATTGATTCATGCGAGATGATGAGCTTGAAATCCCGTGTGCGGAGCATGCGCTGCTGAAGCGGGAAGTGGTGGCCGTGGAACTCGCAGACGATGTTCTCACGCCAACCCTCAACTTCGTCGCCGCGGGTGAGATCGACGATTGATCGGCCGTCCTCAACGAGGGAGGTATCGAGTCCGGCGATCTCCATGACGGTTGCCGGAAGATCAATGAGCGACACGAACGCATCGGAGCGTCCCACGGTCGATACGCCAGGGATGTGTGCGATGAACGGGACGTTGTAAATGTCGTCGTACATGGCCGGGCCCTTGTCGTTCATTCGGTGAGAGCCGGTGAACTCGCCGTGATCAGCACAGAAGAACACCGCTGTGTCGTCGAGGACACCGAGCTCACGGGCTGCATCCATAATTCTGCCGATCTCGTAATCGATCATGGCGACGTATCCCCAATAGACGGCAATAAGTTTCTTCCACTGGTCGTTGGAGAACGACGACGTTGACCAATAGGTTGCGTAATTCTGCTGAATCGGAGGTTTGCCGACGAGGGAGTCGCCGAAGTTTTCGGGGAGTGTGACACAGTCGGGATCAATGAGGTCAAACCACTCGTCGGGCAAGAAGTAAGGAAGGTGTGGCCCAAAGAAGTGCACATCGAGGCTGAAAGGCTTGCCGGAATTCTTCCAATCGGCAGCGTATTCTCGGAGTTTCTCGATGGCACGGTCAGCGAGGAAACGCTCAAAGGTGGCGTCTTCTGGTTGGTTCAAGCGAGCGGCAATGATGTGGCCGTCTCGGTTTCCGGGGAGCTTACCGCGCCAGAAATCGTGCGCCGACACCGGAGGAAGATTGTTTTCCTCAAGCCAGGCAACATATTTTTCGTTCGCGACCGGGTTCTCCGCACCCCAATAGGAGTCGTCGTCCATACCGAACTGATCCGGAAGATTGGGGCCGCAATGATACTTGCCGACGATACCGACGTTGTAGCCGTTATCCCTCAACTCCTGCGTGTACGTCCACGCATCAAGCGGAATCTCGGTGCGATAAGCGATATTCCATTCCGGATTGGCAAGTACCTGGTGCTTAACCGGGAGTTTTCCTGTGATGAGGGAGGCGCGTGCCGGGGTGCAAATCGCCGTTGGGGTGAAGCAGTTCGTGAAGGCAAAGCCTTCTTCACCCATGCGATCAATGTTGGGAGTTTGAGCGTGGGGGTTGCCGAGGCAGCCGATCGTGTCAGTGCGATGTTGATCCGTCATGATGACAAGAACATTGCGCACGTTGTCGGGGACAGTTCGGTGGGTCATCTACGTACTTCTTTCCTGAGTTGTAGGGGCGGGTGAGACGCCCCCACAAGACTTGATGAAAGCGACGACGAAAATTACGTTCGTGAGGTTGTTCGTCGTCGTTAATTTCTTTATTCGTCGACGAGGGTGTCCATGTCCTCAAGCTGCTTGCCTGACGTTTCGTGGAGATACTTCGCTGCGAAGACCACGGCTAGAACTCCGAACGCACAGTAGATCCAGTACGTACCAGCAGGCGACCATGCCACGAGGTAGGGGAACAAGAGAACGACGAGGAGGTTGACGAAGAAGTCAGCACCCGAAGCGAGCGACATTGCACCGCCACGAATCTGCAGTGGGAACATTTCGCCCATCACGATGGAGAAGATCGGTCCCCACGAGGACGTGAATCCCAGAAGGAAGCAGCACAAGGAAGCTACGGCTGCGAACCCAAGAATTGGATCGTTCGAGATATCAATCTGGCCGTCAGCGCCGGTTGGGGCGATTGTGAAGACTGTCGCGAGAACGGCAAGTGAAACGAAAATTAGTGTGCCGCCGTAAATGAGCATGCGCTTACGTCCAACACGGTCCACAAGGAGAATTCCGGTGACGACACCGACGATCTTGAAACCTGTAATGAGGAGGGTCTGTTGGAGGGCCATCGACTCATCAAAACCGACAGCTTGGAAGAGCGTATTTGAGTAGAAAAACACGCCATTAATTCCGGTGAGTTGCTGGAACGCCGCAAGAGCCATCCCGACGAGCACAAGGCCGCGCCACTTTGAAGCAAAAATCTGGCCGATGGACATCTTGACGTTCGCAACACCCAGGGAGTTTTGGATTGCTTCAACGCGGGTGTTCACATCGCCCTCGGCAGTGACTTTCGCGAGGATCTTCGCAGCATCTTCAGTGCGACCAACTGAGACAAGGTAACGCGGAGATTCCGGGATTTTCGCAGTGAAGACAATGTAGAACAGCGACGGAATGATTAAGCACAGGAACATGTACTGCCATGCCTTGAGGCCGAAGGCGAGCTCCGCCGATGTTGAGCCGGCCCATGAGGTCACGACGATGTTAATAATTCCCGCGAAAAACAAGCCAAGGATAATGGCGAGCTGCCGGAACGCAATGAGGCGGCCGCGAATTTCAGCGGGCGCGATTTCTGCGACATATCCAGGGGCTACCGTCGTAGCCGCGCCAAAACCGATTCCGCCAATTACGCGGCACAGAAGCAAGAAAATGTAGCCGAAGCTACCAAATATTGGGCTGAAGGCGCCGAAGACTGCTTCGAAAAGAAGGAATGGGCCGACCCACATGAGGGTGGTCTTGCGCCCGATCTTGTCGGAGATACGGCCTGCGAAAATAGCGCCGATCAGTCCGCCGATAATGCCAGCAGCACCGGCGACGCCTTGAGCGAGTGTGCCAAGGTGGAATTCCGAACCTACAGCCTTGATAGCACCGTTGAGCACCATCCCTTCGAAGCCGTAAAAGAACGGGCCGAGCGTCGCAATGAGCGCCAGATTTGTTGCGTAGCGGTGCGCGCTGCGCCTTGTGGCGGTTTGCGGGGGTGTCGTCGTTGACATCGTGACCTCCAGTGACGTGGGGTGTGTGGATCAAAAGGGATTCGCGACTCTCACTAAGGAGGGCTTTGATCTCTGGTACACCACCGTAAACGGCCTGTATTTTGCCCATTTCTGCGGTCAAAAAGGCGAGTTTGTGAAGTGTGGCACATAGTTTTCGTGTCTTGTGGCTTGGTGTTTGTCGTTGTTGCAGGGTTTGAGGTTGCTACGAGGGTTTGCAGATGCGACAAGATTCTGCAGTTGTGGTGCGGCGTTTGTGTGCTGTCACTCCCGACTCTCGTGAGCTTCTGTATCTACCGCTTAGCCCTGCACTTGTTGCCTAGATCCCCAGTTGCGACGAGACCATACTGGACGCTCTTTGCCTCGCAAGTAACTCCGTCGCCGAGACGCATAACTCGCACATGGATATGTGAAGGGGAGGAATGTCGCTACGGCATTCCTCCCCTTCACTCAGTGGGAGATAGATCTAAATTAGTGAGCCCGGCGTGCAGCCTAGAAGTCAGAGATGCACCTAGAAGTTGTCCCTAGAAATCAGGCTTGGCGGCGGTACGCCTGGTCGAAGAATTCCAATTCCCACTGGCACGCCGTGAGGTAGGCGCGGAGAGCGCGTTCGCGCGCGTCGTTCCCGGCACGTTCGAACTGGTGTTCCACGATCGCGATAGCTTCCCGCGTTGAGGCGAGGAAGGCATCGTCGGCGTACGTGGTGAGCCAGTCGTGGAACGGATGCTCGTCGTGGTTAGCCTCGGTGAGTGCGAAACCAATGTGGGCATACATCCAGTAGCAGGGGAGGACGGCCGCGGCGCCAACAACGTAGTCGTCAGTGGCGGTGCGTGCGAGGAGGAAATCCGTGTACCCCGAGGTGACGGGAGAGATTGCTCGATCGATATGCACGTCGGGGTGGTTCCCGAGCCAGGTCCGATGGAGCTCCTGCTCAACCTCGATAGCGACAGCCGCGCCCGTGCCCCAGTGCACCTTCTCGCTCCCTTCATGTGCTTTCGCGCCGAGCATCGCGAGCGCTTTTGCGTAGCGGTCAAGGTACAGGGAATCTTGGAACTGGTAGAAGGTGAAGTCGGCCGGGTCGAGGGTGCCGTCGGCGAGCCGACGAATGAAGGGAAGGCTGGCGGTGGCGCGCAGGATGTCGCGCGAGGCATGCCAGAGGCGCGATGTCCACGGCCCGGCCGGTTCGATAAGCGGTTCAGTGGTGTGGATTGTTGTCGATGCGGCGGCTGCGGGTGGCGCGGCGGTCAGCAATGCGGCCGCATCAACGGTGTGTGCGAGCCACGGAGTGACCTTTGCTGCGCGCGACATCCTGCGCGCAAGATGCATGTGATCGACGGGTCCGTGCCCGTGCCCAACCTCCAGGTCGGAGCCGTGCGTGATGGCCTCGAAGAGCCACTGCGTTGTCCATGAAAGGGCGTCTTGGGCGGCATCGGCTACACTCGTCCCCGTTATCCGGAGACTGGCCGCCCCAGCCCCGTCTGCACCTACTCCGGCCAGACCCAGGCGTGTCGCCAGCGCCGACGACATCGAGCATCCCGTACCGTGCGTCGATGTCGTCGCTACTCGCGGGCACGACGAACGTGCGACGACGCCTTGTGGGCCGACAAGGGTATTGACGACGAGCGCGCCATCAAGATGTCCGCCCTTCACGAGGACGTACACGTTGTGTTCGTGGGCGACCTTTCGGGCAAGTGCGAGGGCTTCGTCGTCGTCCTTCACACTTCCAGGCTCACGGCCAGCAATAACTTCAAGCTCGGGAATGTTGGGCGTGATGATGTCGGCGAGTGGCAGCATGGCGATGAGGGCCGCTTCGGCTTCGGGGATGAGAAGCCGATCACCGGAGGTTGCGACCATGACGGGGTCGAGTACGACGACCGGAGGGTGAACCTGTTGAAGCCAGTCGCTGACAGTTGTGATGTAGGTGATGTCTCCGAGCATCCCGATCTTGACGGCGTCGATGGCGACATCGTCGCTCACGGCATCAAGTTGGTCGCGTAGTACGTGGGCGTCGGGCATGTGAATTGAACGCACGCCTTGGGTGTTTTGCGAGACGATTGCCGTGACGACGCCCATGGCGTAGCCGCCGGCGGCGCTGATTGATTTGAGGTCGGCATGGATGCCTGCGCCCCCGCTGGGGTCGGTCCCTGCGATAGAGAGTACGCGTGGTGTGTGGAGCGTTGTGCTGGTCATCGTGTCTCTCCTCGTACTTCGTCCCACAGCCTCACGCAGGTTGCTGCTGCCTCTGCCGGGTTTTCCGCGGCGACGATTGCCGACACAATTGCCGCCGACGTCACCGACGTGTGAGCCAGGTCTGCTAAATCGTGCGGCTTTATCCCGCCGATAGCGACGACGGGGAGTTCGCACAGGTTGCAGGCTCGTTGCATACCGTTGATGCCGAGGGCTGGTGGCGCATCAGGCTTGGTATCGGTGTGGCGGAGCACGCCAACCCCTACAGCGTCAATAACCTCCGCGAGATCGTTGGCGGCGCGAAGTTCTGCGTCGGTTGATGCCGACCAGCCGATGTAGGCATCCTCGCCGACGATGTCTCGGACGGCGCGCGGTGGAAGATCGGTCTGTCCGATGTGAACACCCGCTACTGTTGCTCCGCAAGCGCGGGCTGCAAGGTAGACATCAACGCGATCATTGACGACGAGGGACGTTCCCGGCTGAATAGCGTCGGCAGCAGCGAGGGTGAGATCAAGGAAATATCCGGCATCGACGTCTTTCCAGCGAAGCTGAATCGTGGGAACGCCCGCAGCGCTCGCCTCACGGACGAGGCGCACAGTTTCCTCGATAGCCTTGTGATGCCATGCATGCGAGGCGGAGCCTTCCGGTGCGTAGGGCTCACCGATCCGCGCCATTGACATGCCTGGATCGGTGACGAGGTAAATGCCTTCGCCGACATCCGCGCGGGTAGGAAGCGGTGAGGACGTGGGCAACGCATCCGCGACCCGATCCGGTAGCTGCTCAGAGTTCATGCGGCTACAGCCTCCAAGCGGATACCTTCGATGAGGGTCGGCTCGTCGAGAGCGTTCAAAGCGTCGAGAAGCGATGCCGCAAAAGTGCCTGGGCCGGCGGCGGCGCCGGCGGCGATCTCCGCAGCCACGCCGTAGCAGGCATGGGCGGCTGCGACCGCGAGAAGGGTATCCGAGGCGCTCGCGGCATAGGCAGCAATGAAACCGCCGAGAGCGCAGCCGCCACCCGTGACCTGCGTGAGGAGAGCTGAGCCGTTTGCGCAGTGAATGGAGCGGGAACCGTCAGTAATCAAGTCGATTGGGCCCGAGACTGCCACAACCGCGCCTGTGCGTGCCGCCAACTCACGCGCCGCCGGCGCCGCCGCCTCCACCAAATCTCCGGCATCGACGCCACGGCCAGCCGAATCTGCAGCAGAACCTCCGGATGCCGCATTGAGTGCGATGATTTCCGAGGCATTGCCGCGGATCACGGCAGGTTTATCAGCCAGAATCTTCACCGCCAACGCTGTGCGTACCGGCAGGCCACCCACCCCCACAGGATCAAGCACCCACGGAGTGCCGGCAGCTTTCGCCGCAGCCGTTGCTTCAGGGATGGCCTCCTGCTGCGAAGGCGCGATCGTACCGAGATTAATAAGCACCGCCGACGCAACACCGGCAAAAATTCCTGCCTCGCCCACGATGTCGATCATGGCTGGCGCTGCGTGGCCTGCCAGCAGCACATTAGCCGTGATCGGCTGGACAACCGTGTTGGTAATGCACTGGACGAGCGGATGCTTCGTCGTCACGTCGCGCCACGTCTCGAGGGCAGCGTGGCTAAGTTCCTCAGGCGAAAGACCGTGTGCCTCAGAGGATACTGACGCGGTGGACGTGGACTGGGTAGATGAATGCACATTGTGCATGGACAATTCCTCCGCTCGTACTAACGAGATCAGGTTCGCGGGTTTTATCTCAGCCAGGCCTCGTACCTGGCACCCCGTGTCTTGCACTCCAAGTTTAGGGCATCGACGAACGAGTACGCGTCGGGGAGCTGCGGCCGCGCCGCGTTGCAACTGCAGCAACATTCTGTCCCTCACCGCCAATGCCAAGAAACAACCGCAGCACGCCCTGCCCTGACGAACCGATAGGATTGGCGTAGGTTTCGTCGTCGATGCCTCCACCATCCCAAATCGGGCTCGGACTCACACCAGACATCGCGCCGCATCCTAGCAGGCGGCTTCGTCGCCACAACGCAACTAGGCAAGGAGAACACGTGCGCTACGATCTCGTCGTCGTCGGATCAGGACTCTTCGGACTCACCGTGGCGCAACAAGCCGCCGAACGCTACAACGCAAAAGTGGCAATCGTCGAGAGACGTCCACACCTCGGCGGCAACGCATACTCCGAACTCGACCCCGAGACCGGCATCGAGGTCCATAGCTACGGCGCACATCTTTTCCACACGTCGAACGAACGAGTGTGGGAGTACGTCAATCGTTTCACGAGCTTCACCAACTACGTCCACCGCGTATGGACGACCGTCGGCGGGGTGGTTTACCCCATGCCCGTCAATCTCGGCACGATCAACCAGTTCTTCAGCAAAGCCCTATCGCCCGACGAAGCACGCGCCCTCATTGCTTCCCAAGCAGCGGAAGTGACCGACGTGCAAGACTTCGAGTCAAAGGGAATCTCCCTCGTTGGCCGACCCCTCTTTGAAGCCTTCTTCAAGAATTACACAGCGAAGCAATGGCAGACTGATCCGCGCGAACTCCCCGCCTCCATCATCTCCCGCCTTCCCGTGCGCTACACCTACGATTCGCGCTACTTCAACGATAAATACGAGGGCCTACCTACAGGCGGATACACGGCCTGGATGGAAAAGATGGCCGAATCGGACAATATCGACATCTTCCTCTCTACCGATTTCTTCGACGAATCCCAACCGTTGAATCGCGCTGCCCTCGCGGGGCAGGTACCGATTGTCTATACCGGCCCGGTGGATCGTTACTTTGACTTCGAGGCCGGAGATTTATCGTGGCGCACTGTTGATTTTGAGCGTGAAGTGAAAGAAACAGGCGATTTCCAGGGCTGTTCGGTCATGAACTACGGCGACCTTGACGTGCCGTGGACGCGGATCATCGAGTTCCGTCACTTCCACCCCGAGCGTGACTACCGCACAGATAAGACGGTGATTTTCCGCGAGTTCTCTCGTTTTGCTGGGCGTGACGACGAGCCTTACTACCCGGTCAATACCCCCACTGATCGTGAGCGTCTGCTGCGCTACCGAGACATGATGGCAGGTGAGGCCGCACGCGAAAAGCCGGTGCTGTTCGGCGGGCGCCTCGGCACCTACAAGTACCTCGATATGGATATGGCGATTGCTTCTGCCCTCACCCTCGTGGATAACCAGCTTGAGCCGATTCTTAGGTGACGTCTGGGGCTGGTGACGGCGCGCCCTCGTTGTAGTTTCAGTGCTGTGCGAGGTCGACGAGGTCGTCGGCCCTGTTCGTGAAGACGCCAGTTGCTCCGAGGTTGAAGAGTTCGTTGGCGCGTGGTCGGGAATCAACAGTCCAGACGTTCACGCCGAATCCGGCCTTGAGGGGGAGCGAGATGAGCTCGTTGAGGCGTGGTGAATCTTCGACGTGGATGTAACTGGCACCGCAGAGTTCAAGGATGGAGAGCCAGTCGGGGCGGATTGTTACGTCCTCGAAGAGGACGCCAATAGCGTAACGCGGGGCGCGGCGGTGGAACTCTGCGAGGAGCAGAGGGCTGAAGGAAGAGATGATGATCTCGCAGTCGGGCCGAAGGCGGTCAAGCTCGGCGATAACGGTGTCGACGAGAGCGAGCGAGGTGGCGGCCCCTGCTTCGTTTCCTTTGAGTTCGATATTGGCGTTCATGCCGGTCTCGTTGAGGAAGTCGACGAATTCTGTAAGCGTGGGGAGGTGCTCGCCGGCGAACCGCGGGGAGAACCAGGACCCGGCATCTACGTGAGGGAGTTCGTCGCGGGTTAGCGTGTACATCGAGCCGGAGCGGTTCGTCGTGCGATTGAGTGCGGTGTCGTGAAGTATGACGGGCGTGCCGTCAGCGATGATGTCCACATCGGTTTCGATCCAACCGCAGCCAGTCGCTTCGGCAAGGCGGAAAGCTGACATCGTGTTTTCGGGTGCCTTGCTTGACAGGCCGCGATGCGCGAAGATCGCGCGGTCAAAGGTTGGGGTGTGCGCTGTGGCAAGGATTGCCCTGCCCGATGGGGTGAACATGATTCCAGCCTAGTCCTGCGCGTACCTGTTGTGCGTGAGCTGTGCGGGTGCCCGGGTGGGCGCACCTCACTAGTGCCCTAGTCCGAACGTCGTGTCGAGGGCAACGGCGCGGCGGCCCGCTCATAGGAATGCGCGTTCCCAGTCACGGGTATACACGTGGCCCTGGATACGCTCACGCACGTGGCGCGAACTCGCGTACGGCCCCTGATTCGTTGGGTGTTGCGCAGCGTGCCAGACGAGTCCTGTGCCTTGTTGCCGCAGAGCGCGGAGCGTGGCGGCTTCAGTGAGTTTGAGGGGCGGTTGTGTTCGCGGCTGCCGTCGTATTTTTAGCTGCAGCTTCACGTTCGATCCTGCGTTGTGCCGCAGCTGCTTCGCGTTCGGTCTTGGGTACCCACATGGGTTTCGGATCGTCACTCATTCGCTGGCCAATCCACCAGAGTACTTCGATGAGTGCAGCGGCGATGAGTCCTGCGATAGCGGCGACGCCCATGGCGGTACCGTTCGAGGAGTCGAGCATGAAGATCTTCTGCGTGAAGCCAGTAGTGAAGATAATGCCGTATCCGATGAGTGGCAGCAGGATGAGGAGAATCTTCCACCATTCGTAGGGGCGGGCAACGACAGCAAGAACCCATGTTGAGGCGATGATGAGTGCGAGTAGTGCGGCTGTCGAGGCTTGCGTGGCCTGTGCCTCGGTTCCATCGGGAACTCGCACGAGTATGTAGGTGACGAACGAGGCGACCGCCACGATCAGGCCTGCTGGCAGTCCGAACCGCAACACGCGTTCGACGAAATGATCTTTAGCTCGCTCGTTGTTCGGCGGGAGCGAGAGAAGGAAGGCAGGAATTCCGATCGTGAACCAGCCGGTGATTGTCACGTGGATGGGCTGGAAGGGGAAAGGTAGAGCGAAGAGGAGAACGAGAATCGCCAGGATCGACGAGTAGATCGTCTTTGTGAGAAAGAGGTTGGCGACTCGTTCGATGTTTCCGAGGACACGGCGGCCTTCAGCAACCACGTAAGGGAGCGTGGCAAATTTGTCGTCGAGAAGAACGATTTTTGCGACCGAACGCGTTGCGGCTGTTCCAGATCCCATTGCGACGCCAAGGTCGGCATCTTTGAGTGCGAGCACGTCGTTCACGCCGTCACCCGTCATGGCGACGGTATGCCCTTCTGCCTGCAGGGCCGCGACCATCTGGCGTTTCTGCTGTGGGGTTACGCGCCCGAATACGTGCGACGAATTGACGACCTCCCCGAAGTTTTCCTCAGGGATCGTACGGGCGTCTACAGGTTTGCCGGAATCCATGCCAAGCGAGCGCGTGACAGCTCCTACAGAATCGGCGTTATCGCCGGAAATTACCTTGACTTCAACGCCCTGGGAGTGGAAGTACTCAAGGGTGTCGGCGGCATCGGGGCGGATACGCTGTTCGAGGACGACGAGGGCTTTGGGCTCAACTGTTCCTGGTGCTTGCGGGCTCGTTACTTCCTCGGAGCATGTGCCGAGAAGGAGAACACGCAGGCCGGTTGATCCGATTTCGGTGGCGAGGCGTCCGGCTTCGGAGCTGGCATCAGCGAGAACGTCGGGGGCGCCAAGCACCCAATGTCCGTTCCCTTCAAAGGAGATGCCCGACCATTTCTTTGCCGAGGTGAACGGTTGGCTTGCCAGAGCGGTCCATGCCTCGTCGGGAGCGCCCACGCCGTCAATGATTGCCTGCATTGAGGAGTTCGGTGCTGAGTCTGCGGCTCCGAGCTGTCGTAAGGCTTCGCGGGCCTCGTCGTCCCTCGTCGTCCCAATTGGATGAAGCTCGCTGAACACCATCGTGTTTTCGGTGAGCGTTCCCGTTTTGTCTGCGCATACGACGTCTACGCGCGCCAAGCCTTCAATAGCGGGAAGTTCGTTGACGAGGCATTTGCGTTTGCCAAGCCGAATCACGCCCAAAGCAAATGCCGTTGAGGTGATGAGTACGAGGCCTTCGGGAACCATAGGCACGAGAGCGCCTGTCACCGAGATGATGATTGAGTTGTAATCGTGTTCGCCTACGCGAATTTGCCCGATGATCGTCAGGATTCCCACGGGAATGAGAATCCACGTGATCACTTTGAGGATCTTGTTAATGCCCGACTGCAGCTCCGAATGGACGAGTGAGAACTTCGCTGCCTCTGCCGTGAGCTTCGCAGCGTACGAATCCGCACCGACCTTCGTCGCCCTATACGAACCTGTACCTGAGGCAACAAACGAGCCGGAAAGAATCTCGTCGCCAGGATTCTTCGGCATCGGGTCGGATTCGCCGGTGAGGAGTGATTCGTCGAGTTCGAGGTATTTTCCTTCGGTGACCTCTCCGTCGACGACAATTTGCTCGCCTGGTTTGATGACGACGATATCGCCAAGCACAAGTTCTTCTTGTTTAATCTGGATCTCGCGGCCGTCTCGGCGAACTGTCGGTTGCGCTTCGCCTACAACGGCTAGGGAATCAAGGGTCTTTTTGGCGCGTAGTTCCTGAATGATGCCAATGATCGAATTTGCCACGATGAGCAGGCCAAACGCGGCGTTGATGAGTGATCCAGTTGAGATAACAAGCACGAAGAGCACGCCGAGCAAGGCGTTAATCCGCGTGAATACGTTAGCGCGCACGATTTGTGCGGTGGTGCGCCCTGAACGTGGCGGCAGTGAGTTAGTGTTTCCCTCTGCGACGGCACGACGAACCTCAGCCTCAGTCAAGCCGATCGCGGGATCGGCTGCGGGAAGGCGTGGATCTGCTGCGGATTGTGCAAGGTCAGGCATGATATCGACGTTAGCAGGTGAGAGGCTTTCGTAGTAGCCCGTAAATGTACAGGCTAGACAAGACAGGCTTGCACCGATCTCCCTTCCCTGGCATCTCTCATGCTCCTTGTAGCTGAGTCTCCGGCGCCTGGCGACTCACCGGTGCCGGCACGCGTTACGTGCGGAAAGCAGTTCCGCGGCAACTGATGGCGCACTGGACGCCGCCCTGGCGCACCCTGCCGGGCCAGTTTTCGGGAGTATTCTGCGCCGGAACGGAAGGCCTCGCCGCCGCTCGGTATAGTCTCTGACAAACACCAACCTGTGAACCGACACCCGGAAACACCAACACCTCCAGATAAAGTTGCACAGGAATCAGGAATAAGACGCGACATCACAGAAGCATGTTCACGTAGAACGCAGCGATGCCAAGAAATCGAGGACCAGCATGGCGACGACACTGACAGTGGAACTCATTCGAACAATCGACGAGTCCTACCCCATCGTTGTGGGGCGCAAACTTGAGCAGGAACTCGTCGATCTGGTGGAAAGCCATGAGTATGCTGCGCTGCGCGTCGCCGTCATCACGGACAGCAACGTCGCTGAACTTGCCGCCCCACAGATTCTTTCTGCCCTCGCAGATGCAGGCCGTCAAGCTGACCTCATCACATTCCCTGCCGGCGAGATCAACAAGACCCGCGCCACGAAGGAAATGATCGAAGACGAGCTTATTGCGCGAGGTTTCGGGCGAGATTCTCTCATCATTGCTGTTGGTGGAGGAGTTGTCACAGACATCGTCGGCTTTGTTGCTGCAACATTCACGCGAGGCGTCCCTTACATCTCTGTATCGACGACACTCCTAGGCGCAGCGGACGCCTCGGTCGGCGGGAAGACAGCAGTAGATACGCCTGCAGCTACCAACCTCATCGGGGCATTCCATCAGCCTCGCGCAGTACTCATCGACGTCGATCGTTGGTCAACCCTCTCGGAGGCGCAGATTCGCGACGGCATGGGCGAAACTGTGAAGCACGCCTGCCTAGCCGATGCTGATTTCTTCCGCACTCTCGAAAACGCGTTCGTCACGCGCAGTCTCACCCCACAAGAATTCGTCCGCGACGCCGAACTCGCTGAGATCACCGCACGGCGCAACTGCGAGATCAAACGTGATTTCGTCGTATCAGACGTACACGAAGGCAACCGCCGGATGGGGCTCAACCTCGGCCACACGATAGGGCGTGCCCTTGAGACAGCAATGGGCTACACGATGAGTCACGGCGAATGCGTAGCTGTCGGACTTCTATTGCAGGCCAAGTGGGGTGCAACGTTCGGATATGTTTCTGACGACGAGGTTCGTCGTATCGAGGCACTTCTACGCGCCATTGGTTTGCCTACAGAACTACCAGAACACGTCAGTGTCGACGACATCATGGCAGCAATGCTCCATGACAAGAAGGGTAAAGCAGGCAAGCTACGTTTCGTTTTCCAGCACGGCATCGGCGATCTCGTCATCTTTGACGGCGGTGCCTACGCTCGGACAGTTTCACCCGACGACGTGCGAGCTTTCCTTTATTCCTTAGCGTAAATAAGGGCATCGTCGCCGAAAAATCAGGGGAGAACCCTGACAAACGTCAGGGGTGCTCGTCCGGCTTTTCCTCATGTACCTTGATAGGGTCGAGGTGGTACACAACACAAGAATTGAGATGTGCTGTCTCGATCGCGCACACCCATCAGGTCGCAGCACAACTCAGTGCCCACACATACAACTGAACTTTCCTCCCGCATCCTTCCAACCACGATTCCCAACGACGGAGATCCCATGGCTGCCAGAAAAACAAAGATGTCAGGCATTGTCTCGGGCGTGAAAATTCTTCTCGCGCTCGTCATCGCGGTCGCGCTGGTGAAGATCGCCTTCTTTCCTCATACGACGAAGGCGGAGGAGAGTACGGAGCTCGATCCAAGTTTCACGGCTGGTCAGCTCACGGTCTTCCCCACCATCGGATCAATTACGAGTGACCTCAACCTCGAAGGAACCATCGAGCCAGACCCCGCCGCGCCGGTGCTCTCTGATTTCGAAGGGAAAGTATCTGAGGTCCGAATCAAGGATGGGCAGGCGGTCAATCAAGGGGATGTGATCCTCGTATTGCGGCACGAAGAAGAAGTGACGGAGGATGTCTCGACGACTTATGAGAGCACCAATGACGACGGTGAGCCGATCATGCTGCCGACGACAGTTTCTCAGACGCGCACAGTTGTCACGACGAAAGCCATCACGGCTCCCGCCGCTGGCACACTCAAACTCCAAGCGCTTCTCAACCAGTCTTTTTCAATCGGGGACTCGATCGGCTCCGTCCAACCACCAACGTATTCAGCGGTAGCTGCCCTGACGCCCGATCAGATGTACCGAGTGGCGGAGGTTCCGAGCTCAGCGACAGTCACGATCAAAAACGGCCCCGCGCCGTTTGAATGTACGGATCTGCGTATCGTCACACCTCAGAACACAACCGCCCACAACTCTGGCAACGGAACAGACGTGGGTGCAGGTTCGTCGGCAGGTTCCACCTCAATCCAGGCGCGCTGCGCAATTCCAGCCGACCAGCGGGTCTTTGCCGGCCTCCAAGTGAGCGTCACCATCGCCGCGGGCCAAGCTAACGATGTCCTCACGCTTCCAGTATCAGCTGTTGAGGGCCGATTCCAGACAGGCAAGGTTTACAAACCTGCTGACGACGGTGGAAAGCCGACAGCAATCGACGTCCAGCTCGGCGTCACCGACGGCAAGACCATCCAGATCACCAGCGGAATTACAGAAACCGACGAAGTGCTCGAATTCGTCCCCGGCACCGAGGG
The DNA here is from genome assembly GCA_021532125.1 of Arcanobacterium haemolyticum. GTDB lineage: Bacteria > Actinomycetota > Actinomycetes > Actinomycetales > Actinomycetaceae > Changpingibacter > Changpingibacter haemolyticus_A. Next base: position 30,154 of record JADYUX010000010.1, on the reverse strand, counting down.
CGAGATGGAATGTAACCCATTCACCGGCGAAGGATGCTGACGTGGCACTCGTGAACGTACGAGGCGTCACCCGGTGGGTACGTCTCCCAGATTCGTCGGAGCTTCACATCCTGCGCGGGGTGGATCTTGACGTTGAAGCAGGCGAGCGAGTGTCGATCGTCGGCCGATCAGGAACAGGAAAATCCACCCTCCTCAATATCCTCGGCCTCCTCGACAAACCGAATGACGGAACATACACAGTTGGCGATACGGACGTGCTATCCCTTCGCGAAGGCAAACGCGCTGCTCTACGAGGCACAATGTTTGGCTTCGTATTCCAACAATTCAACATCTTCTCCGAACGCACTGCCCAAGAAAACGTCGAAGTCCCGCTCCTCTACACCAGTGGCACAGAATTCTGGCGCCGCGGCGCCCGGGCAGCAGAAATGCTCGAACGCGTCGGTCTCGGCGACCGCCTCGATTCCTACCCCACAGAAATGTCCGGCGGCGAACAACAACGTATCGCCATCGCGCGGGCACTCGTACGTAAGCCACGGATCATCCTCGCCGACGAACCAACAGGTGCACTCGATCCAGACACCGGACGCCTGGTCATGGAGCTCCTTGAAGAAGTCGCCCACGAAAACAACTCTGCCCTCATCACTATCACCCACGACCTCAATGTGGCCGCGCGCGCCGATCGCGTCCTCTCCCTCTACGACGGTGTGCTTCACCGCCTCGAACACACCAACGAACTTCTCACCCCAGCGGCCGACGCCCTCAGCGTCACCGCGGTCATGCCACAAAATGAGCCGGGAGAATCGTCGTCAGATGACACGACGAATACGGAACTACTCTCGTCGTCGGACGATGCGACGAATCCCCGGCACACCTCGTCGGAAAACCCTGCGTATCCACCCGAAACGCTCATAGACCCACGCGGTGAAACAGCCGATATCTCCCAGATCTTCATCAGCACGGAGGGTAACAATGTTTAGTCAACTCATTGGTGCCCTCGTTGAGGCATGGGGCGAAGTAAAAGTCCAACGAGTTCGAGTAATCCTCTCGCTCGTGGGAGTGACTGCCGCCGTCGCGGCAATGTCCACAGTGATTGCCCTTGGCGACCTCTCTGTGCAAGCAAGTCGCGAGCAGCAAGAAGCAATGGCAGGAAGAGAAGTCACCCTCCGAATGACAGCCATGAAGGTTGAAGGCGAAGGCGGGGCGCAACCTCCGTACGGCGGGATGGGAAACGTCGAAGATCCGTTCGCCTCCAGCAACGAAAGTGACAACGATACGCAAAGCGCCGGCTGGTCAAACGAAGCAACCGGCGACATCAACGACCCGGTGGGTGCAGCCATGGCAAAGGCCGCCGACCGTTTCGAAATCAACTACTGGTCGCGGCTCAACGAAGTGTGGGACATCGAAGTTAAAGAACTCACCGAAGCAGCGAACAACTCGACGTTTCACGGAATGCCGATCACCACTCCCATGTCGGAAGGCTATATGGGGGCGCAGCTCATGGCCGTCGACCCCGCATATGCCACGATCTTCCGACTCAACCCCACGCAGGGCCGCTGGCTCGCCTCGGGAGACGTGAATCAGCGCATCACCCCCGTCGTCATCAACTCAACCATGTGGGCATACATCGGCAAACCCAACCTCACCATGCCAACAACCCTCGAACTGGCCAAACCACAAGGCCAAACTCTCCGGATTGTCGGCATGATCGAGGCAAAAAGTGAATGGGATTCGCCCACCATCTACATGCCCTACGATTCGTGGGAGCTCATGAACGGCTCTGCAGAATCAAGCTCGGCCAGTAGCCCATTTGGTGGAGGTAGCCGATCAGGAGTCTTCTGGATCGGCCCCGACGACCAAGCTGAAGCAAGGAAAATCCTCCCAAGCGCCGTCAAAGCCATTCTCGGCGACGGCTGGGACGTCAGCATCAGCGGAGGAGAAAACTGGGATACCGGTGCGGACTTCCTCAAAGCCCAGCGCATAATCATCATGTCGATAGGGTCCGTCGTCGTCCTCCTCGGAGCACTCGGACTCCTCAACGTAGCGATCGTGACGGTGCGGCAACGTATTCGCGAAATCGGTATCCGTCGAGCCGTTGGTGCTTCCGCCGGGCGCGTGTTCTTCGCGGTGTTCATGGAATCCGTCGTAGCCACGTTCGTAGCGGGCGTGATTGGCGTGGGGCTTGCAGCCTTTATCGTGCGTATGCTGCCGCTCGAAAAAATGTCGATCTTCCTCCAGGACGTGCCTGCATTCCCCATGACGGCAGCGCTCGCGGGAATTGGAATCGCGACCGGCGTGGGCGCGCTCTGCGGAATCATCCCGGCCGTCGCAGCCGTGAAGGTGAAACCCATCGACGCCATCCGGTACTAGGTGGGACGTGGTGTGCCGGTGGCGCAGTGGACACCGTGAAACTCACCCGGCAGGCTGCGCCGGATCGGTGTTGATTGCGCCAGGCCGCGTGCGCTGGGGCATGAAGTGCACGTGCGCCGTGGGCGGGAGAGTCGGAGTCGCCTGCGCTGGGCTGTACAAGTATCAAGAAATGCGCATATGGGTCTGCATCGTCTCGCCTTGCTCCAAACTCTCATAGAGATATAGTGAAAATACGTTTTCCCACATAAATCCATAAAAATATGGTTATTCCTCCAAGTAAATATATCTATGATGAAATAAGTGGTCGGGGAAATTGGTCGGTCTTCACGAGTGTTTATGGGCGTGACTTTAATAAGTGTGTGGGTGTCGATCGTGTGCGTGAGCTGCTGTTTTCCTTGTTGTTAAGCCATTCTTAGGCCTTCTGGAGGCATTCCTTTTGTTGTTTTTATAGATCTGGAAGTCCTACACTTTAACCTGAAACTAGTTTTTTATGCATAGAGCTATATGTCCTTGCTGCATGCATAGATGACGTCTTTTATCCGCTTTCCCGACCGTGAGGAACGGCGAAAGTGTCCGCGTGGATATAGTCGTACAGGAGGATTAGGTGACTAACCGAGGTAAACGTCCCGGGGGTCTACGGTCGATAGTTGCTGCCGCAACGGTATTTGCCCTGGCAGCAATCGTGCCGACAGGCGCCTTCGGTGATGAGGCACAGCCACCCGCAACATATACGGCAAGCACTGAAATCAGCGGTGACGAAGCATCTGGCTCGGCTCCCGAAAACCTGAGCATCCAGGGTCAGGTCTCTCCGGAGCTGGCGGCGACGAACGACCTCACAGCTTCCACATCGGACACTAGCTCCACCGAGGGTGTCGCACATGGCGAGACACCGGAGGCTGATACACCGGTGCCTGCAATCGGCAGTGATGATGCAGCCACGGCGCCTGCAGAATCGCCCGCTGCGGCTGCGGCGGCAACCTCACCTGAAACAGCTACGCCCGAAGCCGCCACCCCTGCGGCTGCTGACCCGGCAACTCTCACAGAGCTCTGGGTCAACGGCTCCACTGGCGATGATGCGAACGACGGCGCAGCCGATGCAAGCGCATTGAAGACGCTCGCCAAGGCCCTCACGGTTCGTCAAGCCAACCAACATATTTCGACGATCCACGTGGCAGGAAGGCTCACCGATTTCCCGGCAGCGACGATCCCTGCCGGTGTCACCTTGCTCGTTTCGGCCGATACGACGATAACCGGCACGGCGGCAACCGCCCTCACGGTTGCTAAGGGTGCAGCGCTCAAGGCTGAAAATGGTGCGAAGCTCTCGATGAGCGGCTTCGATACGGCGATCCTTGTTCAGGACGGCGCGACGCTTACCGACGGCACCTATATCCTCACGGGCAACAAGGTTGGCCTCCACGCCCAGGGCAACATCGCAGGCACGAGCCGCGAGGCCCTCAACATCTCGATTGACTCGACGACGGGTGCAAAGACGGGCCGTGCTTTCGAATACAGCGGAACGGCACGCTTTAACAGTTTGACTCTGAGCGCCAAGTCCATCATGGATGCCGACGACAAGGGTCTCTGGGGTGGACGTGGTGGCTCGCTCTACATTACTGACAGCTCCATGTCCTTCGAGAACGTTCGTTTCAACGTGCAGGGCGCTACCACTGTTCAGATGAAGAACTCGACTTTCAGCGTGAAGGGGACATTCGCCAAAAGGGAGTTTTTGGGTTTTGCGCTCGAGAAGGAGACGCTTGGCTTTATTGGAACTGTAGATTCATTGATCGAGGATTCCCATGTCATCGTGGATGGAGCTGTGTTTACGATGCAGGGGCCGAAGACATACCGGAACTCCACTGTCGAGGTGAAGAACTCCGGTATGGGTGCGATCAACATCAATTGGGGTGCGAACGTCGTCTTCGACAGTTCGACAATTAAGGTCGACGAGGGCGTACAACAGACCAAGATCGTCGTCGGTGGAACCAGCGACAGTACGGCAGCGCCTTCGAGCGTCACACTTACTGGTGATACCGTGCTCATCACCCCCGCGAAGGGACTAGGTTCGACAACGTATGATGGCATTGCGCTTGGCCCGACAGGCGGTGCTTTTGTCGTGACTGGTGGTTCGCATCTCACGGCCTACGATGGCAAGTCGAACCTCTCGAACACCCAGGCAACCAACGGCGAAGCCAACGGCAACGAGAAGCTTTCCCTCTTTACTCTTGCTGATCCTTCGGTAACGGTACTCAATCCCATTAATAAGAATGGAGAGACATACGAGTACCGAGTCGCCAACGCGACGAGCGACGGCCAGAAGCACGTGTGGGTGCCGGCGGCCACGGTCACTTTCGCACTGAATGATCCGACGCTCGCCGATGATGCGAAGATTGCCGGCGCCAAGTTCGCTGATGACACGACGAAGGACAAGGTTTCCAAGTCTATCCGCGGCCACGCGATCGCCACAGCCAGCTCGGTGGTAGCCGGCAAGATCGAGAAGCCAGCAAACCCAACAGCTGAGGGCTACGTATTCGACGGCTGGGCTTACAAGGATGCCGACGGCGTGGAGCACGCTTTTGACCTTGACAAGACAGCGGTTCCTGGCGACATCACGGTCTACGCAACGTGGGACGATCCGGCATCGCACTACAACGTCGTGTACCACACGAATCACGGCACGGATGTTGCCTACACGGCTGAGTACGAGAATTCGGGCCGTGACTACACCGCACTCACCCTTGCGGAAGCAATTGAGAAGAACGCCGCGTTTAACATTTCAAACCGTACGTTCGTCGGCTGGAATACGAAGGCTGATGGTTCGGGCACGTCAGTGACTCCTGGTGCCACCCAGACGGTGCCTGCTGGTGTGACGAGTGTTGACCTTTATGCACAGTGGGAGACTCCGACCACCCCCTTCACGTACGAGGGATCGATCAGCGGTGACATGTGGGGCAGCTCTGCATCGGGTCAAGACAGCAGTACGGCCCCGCTCAAGGTCAAGGGCGACGGCACTGAGACATTCAGCCTGACGGGTGCCGTCGATGTCTCCGGCATCAAGGGGCAGATGACGGCTATTGAAGGCATGTTCCCTGGCGTGAAGGCCGAGGACATCACGTTGTCTGGCACAACGTCCACGTTCACGGCGAGCTTCACGCTTCCCGAGGGTGTTGTCGTCCCCAGCAGCCTTGATGCAACGAAGGTCGAAACTTCCGGCCTTGGTGACTTGTTTAAGCTCACCGATGTCAAGGTTGAGGGACAGAAGGTCACGGCCACGCTGACTCTTACGAAGGCCTACACCACGTACCTTGAGCTGAAGAAGGCGGTCATGGGTACGGGTAGCCAGACGATGTTCCGCATGGCAGGTACGAGCCCGATTGCCGACCAGATCACATTGACGTTCCCTGGTTTCAGGATCGATCCGACGAATTCCGGCATTGTGGATGGCGCGGAGCTTGTAGCTGTCGGTTCGGTGACGGGAATGATGAAGTCCGTAGCTCAGGGTGGCGATACGAAGGTCGCTTTCACCTTGTCGTGGAATGGCGAGCAAGCCAAGGGCGGCAAAGATGTGAATGCTCCTGACGAGACGACGATCCAGCAGACGATTCTCGTGGTGAAGCCTGCTGTGATTGATCTGCCAGCGGATATGCTTGGCTACTTGCAGTCAGCGCAAATTGGCGGTGATTATAACAAGAAGCCTGGTAGCGACACCGCCGCGCAGCAGCCGGTCAGTGCTTTCGCAGGCTCCAAGGTGAACATCACGGGCTCGATTAATGCGGCGACGATCAAGAACCAGATGACGGCCGTTGAGGCACGTTTCAACGTGACGACGAAGGCCGGACGAGAAGCTATCAAGCTCGCCGATCTTTCGTCGACGTTCACAGCTACGTTCACGCTCCCTGACAAGATGACACTGCCAAGCGACCTTGCGAACAACGTACTTCTTACGGGATTCAGTGATACGTTCGTCGTCGATTCTGTTGCGGCAAGCGCTGACAGCAAGACGGCAACGGTGACGCTCAAACTCAAGGACGGCATCACAACGTACGAGGAGCTAAAGACTGCTGTTGACGCCGTCAGCGATACGATGCTCCTCACCGTCATGGGCGTCGCGATCGATGATTCGGCGACGAACACGCAGCTCACGGTGGCTGGTTCGGTTACGGGCAACTTCGCGGCAGTGGCGACGAAGGCGGACGGCGACACGATCGATCGTCAAGACTTCGCGTTCACGTGGGCAGGTAAGCAAACTCCTGAAGGCAAGGATTACCTCGCGGCGAACCTCGATACGATTCAGCTCACGTTTGCGACCCCGGCAATCGAAAAGCGCACGATTCCGGGCGATATTCTCTCGGGTTCTGATACACAGCACACTTCGGTGTACACCGTGGGCTCGGATCGTGTCTTCGATGTGACGGGCGCAGTGAGTGTCGATGGTATCAAGGCACAGATGAAGGAGATTGAGGAAAAGTTCGGTGTCGCCGAGGCGGACTTCTCCAAGATTCGTGTCGATGTCAACGATTTTGGTTTCACGGCAACACTCAACGCCCCGCCAGGGATTAACCTGCTCAATAGCGTGGGTGGCGATGGTTTGAAGTGGCAGCCAGACATCAAGGGTATGGGGAATGCGTTTATCAATGTTGGACATTCCGCTGGCTCCAACGGCTTAATCGTTGATTTTGCCCTTAATGACGATGTAGATAAGCGGATTGACACCTACGAAAAGCTCAAGGATGCCATTGATTCCGCCGGTGTTGAGATTCCCGGTATGCCCGGTAAGTGGATCACGATTACAGTTCCTGCGGTGAAGGTGCTTGAGCCAAATAACTCTGGCGGTGACGGTTTCAACCCGGGAGATGACTTCACGCTTAACGGCAAGGTATCTGGAGACTTCAAGGCTGTTGCGTCCATAGAGAATGGTCCGAGTGTTCCGTTCTCCTTCGAATGGGATGGTACCCAGTGGGCAGATGGCAAGGATTCGACGGCGGCTGCCAACGACACCTCGATCCGCTTCACTGGTGCGGTTCTCGCCCCGAAGAAGTCGGAGATCGAGGGTGACATCCTTTCGGGTGGCGACAGCACCTCGGTCTACAAGCTCTACCCAGGCCGCACGCTCGATCTCACGGGCGCCGTGAAGATCGATGGCATCAAGGCTCAGATGGAGGCAATCGAGAGTCAGTACAAGAACCCGGATGGTTCGTCTATTGCCGTGGACATCAAGAACTTCGGATTTACGGCGACCTTGACGCTTCCAGAGGGCATGAGTTTCCCGAAGGAACTTGACGCGGCGAAGGTGAATCCAGAAGGTCTTGCGGAAACCTTCGTCGTCAAGGATGTGGCGGTCGAGGGTCAGACGGCGACGATCACATTTGCGCTTAAGGATGCGGCAAGCCTTACCACGTACGCCAAGCTCAAGGAGGCGGTGGCTGCCGCGGGTGCTGACAATGGCACATGGCTCAAGGTCACGATCCCTGGTGTCACTGTTGCTGACAGTGTGAAGGCTGGCGAGCAGCTCACGGTCATGGGAACGGTAAACGGCGCGTTTGAAGCTACTGCCACGTCGGCTTCTGGTACGACGAAGCCGTTCGCTTTCGCTTGGAATGGCAAGCAGTGGGCTCCGGGTACGGATGTGGCTGCGGGCCCTGACACCGAATCGATCCGTTTCACCCTGGTGGTTCCGGATCCGCAGCAGCTCACGCTCCCAGGTGACATGCTCGTCGGTTCCGATACTGAGCACGAAGCCGTTATTACGAAGCAGCAGGGTGAGAGCTTCGACCTCACGGGGGCGGTGGACGTTTCTTCGATCAAGGCGCAGATGGGCGCGATTGAGGAGATGTTCGGAAAGCCTGAAGCGTCGAAGATCGCTGTGGACATTGCGAGCTTTGGCTTTACCGCAGCGCTTACTCTCCCTGAGGGTATGACCCTTCCCGAAGGCCTCACGCCAGAGCAGATTAAGGCGGATGATTTCGGTGGCTTCGTTGTGACGAATGTGACGACGTCGGGTCAGACGGCCACGATCACCTTCGGCCTCAAGGACGTCGAAAAGATCAAGACCTATGCTGACCTCAAGACTGCAGTCGAGGAGGCTGGCGGCACGGCGGCTCAAGGGCCTGCCTGGATGAAGGTCACGATCCCTGGCGTCACGATCGGCGACGATGTTGCGGCGGGCACGAAGCTCACCGCGACCGGCACGGTGACAGGACACTTCGGTGCCACCGCTAGCGTCGAATCTGGAAAGCGGGAAGTATTCCTCTTCGATTGGACGGCTAACCAATGGACTGACGGCCTTGATGCCGCGTTTGGCACTTACGGATTCCCGACGACGAACGCCGCCGACATCACGTTGACGGTTGAGGTGACGGAGAAGCCGGTTGCTGATGGCAAGGTTACGGTGTCCTACGTGGATGAGGACGGCAAGAAGATTGCTGATGATGTTGTTCTCACGGGCAAGATTGGTGACGAGTTCACCGCCCAGAAGAAGACAATCGACGGCTACACCTTCAAGGAAGTTGTTGGTGGCGACGAGAATCTCAGTGGCGCGTTCGCTGCCGAGGATCAAACCGTGACGCTCGTCTACGTGAAGGATCCTGTTAAGGGTGCTGATGTTACGGTCACGTATGTTGATGAGGCTGGTAATGAGATTGCCGACTCTGTGACGCTGACCGGTAATGTTGGTGAGTCTTACACCTCTGAGCAGAAGGTGATTGAGGGTTACACGTTTAAGGGGATGGGTGAAGGCTCGGCTCCTGTTGCGGGTGAGTTCTCTGGTACTGCTCAGACTGTGATCTACGTGTATGTGAAGAACGACGAGCCATCGACACCTGGTACCGATGAACCGTCGACTCCGGGTACGGACGAGCCGTCGACTCCGGGTACGGATGAGCCGAGTACTCCGGGTGCTGGCGAATCGAGTGAACCGGGTGCTCCTGGTATGACGACGAAGCCGGGTAAGCCTACGGGTAAGCTTCCGTTCTCCGGTGCTTCGGTGAGCACGCTCGCTGCACTTACCGTGGCTCTCACGGTTGGCGGCGTGTTTATCCTGCGCCGACGCAAGGAGGCATAAGGCTCCAACAATTCACCAGTGTGGGCCAGCCATTGGCGGCTGGCCCACACCACCACTCCACATCCGCACTTTTGGGCATCACGCACTAGCCCACACTCACTTCCTCATGTTGAGAAAGGTCCGCACATCATGAGACGGCAACGAAGCTTTCTGGGAATTCTCGTCACGGCAGCGCTCGCTGTTGGTGCTCTGGTAGGGCCAGCCTCTGGCGCCGACCAGGATCCGGCACCCGCACCAGATTCGTCGTCGCAAACGACGAACGACGAGGCTACGGGTTCATCCGAACCGGAAAACTCTGGAGAAGAAGTACCGGTCCTAGAGCAGGACGCTGACCAGCAGCTCGCAGATACTGAAGCACAGATGCCAGCTTCGATGGCTCAGGATCGTAGCGCGGACGACGATTACAAGTTCGAGGTAGCGTGGTCAAATCCGGTTAACGCCTCCACCAAAGGATATTCCTATGAGGACGAGGCTCATACCATCCTGAGCTTCGACAAAATGTTCAACAAGCTCCACACTGCGACTGTGGATGTTGCCTTCAACCTTACCGATACCGGCAATATTAAGTCTCTGCCTGTTGGCGCGGTCAAGGTGACCCTTCCTTCCGCACTTTTCAAGACTTGGGCCGGGGATGCAAGTACGCATTGGGCGGGGCCAGATACTGACTTCCATGAGGAAAATCAGATGACCACCCAGGTGCCGCAGGCTCCTGCCACGGCTGATTCTACTTCGTTTAATTGGTCTGGTGATCCGAAGGACGTGAACGACGTCGTCACCGTGACCAACGCGAAGCCCATCAACGGCTCGAAGTCCAACTCGATGAGCTTCAACTACAACTTCATCCCCACCCTGCTGGGCGTAGATGGGCAAGGTAACTACGCCAAGACCTTCGACATCAGCATGGAGGTGGACTCCAATGGTGATGGCGCCGCTGACTTCTCAAAGAAACAGAGCTTGACCGTCAAGGCGCATACCACGACGAAGGTATCAAAAGTCGTCATGAATAAGCTCGGCGGAGAAAAGAAGCCGGAGGAAGGCTTGTACTTCAAATGACAGGAGGCGTGGGGGCCACGGCCAGCTGATGCTGACGACTATTTCTATGTGGTGTACGTATCCGAGATTACGCGTTTCGGCACAGGCGAAGAGTCAAGTACGATGCCCTTCACCTACACCTATGAAGATACCGGTTCGTACCCCGAGGAGAAAGGTGAGCTCGTCGGTGCCTGGGAGGACAAGGGGCGTACCAGAGAGAAGAAGCCCTTTACCGCGCAGCAGTACGCCTACCTTCCGGCTCCATTTAGAAACATCGCGCGGAATAACTGGGAAGACGTCTTCTGGAGCGATGGCGCAGCCAAGACAACACTGCGCACATGGCAGGGTATCGATGAGAACTTTGCCGACGGGCGCGAAGAAATCTACCTCGATTTCGGCGGTCGCTACCATAACCAGATCTCTGACCGCGACACCACGGGTATGAAGCGTAACTACATGCTCATGCGCTATCCCGTGAGCCTCATTGACCAGGCCAAGGCGCGTGGCGTGGATATGACGACCGAGGGCATTACCGTGCACAACTCGGTGCGCATGGTACAGACCCCGTGGAACAAGAACGAGGCCGAGCGCTATGTGGTTGACGTCGAGGCGGCAGCCAATATCGTCACCACCGAAGTAGGGAAGTACGACTACGACAAGGACTGGCGTACTGACCACTTGGTGCGCCCCCCTGACGGAGGTGGCAACGCCTACGGGGCGCAGACAGCTATCCTCGCCGGCAAGGAAGCACCGATGCAGTCGGGCGGAAATTCCTGGGGCTGGCAGTCCAATCCTTCATTCGACCACTGGGCGACCTCACGCGCCAGCAACCCCGTGTGGGATAAGGAAAATCAGACGTACAGTGCGGGCACCCGCACGATGAATATCGTGGAGGGGGATAAGTATCTCTCGACTCCCAATGGCAGGAATAGCGTTCCAAATACGGTGCCTAGCAGTCAAAATGCGCTCAATAATCCGTTGAGCCTGGGTGCTGAAGATGTCCATATTGCTCGAATCTCAGTGGCGATCGAGGAATATGATGCTAAATATGCCAGCGCTGGGGTGTGGGAAAAGGACACCTCAATCTCTCAGGACTTCAGCCGGTACAAGCCGGTTTATATCTACGCCAAGATGAAGGGCGAGCCAGGCTACAAACTGATTCTCACGGCGACTCGTACCAGAAGCAATCAGTATCGCTACGAGTACGCCGATGGCACTGAGGTTTATAAGGACGGCAACCTGAGCAGCAAGGTTGATTTGCCTGAGGGTGTCGTCAGCTTGCGCTACAGCCATGAGACCGACTTCTTCGCCTCCTCGATCCGCGTTCAGCCTCAGGAAATTCTGCAGCCGACCGATCAGGTGAAGAAATATGTGCAGAAGAATGTGGATGACAAGCAGAATACGCTTTACAGTCACCCAGCCACTTATTACCTGCAGCCTGAAGGTGGCACAAAGATCGATCTCACCCAGGATGAGATCTCGGCAGAGCCAAAGGATGGCACGTCCGAGAAGGCCATCAGCTTCGTGTCGCATAATCTCTCTCAGATCACCAGGAACTCCTCCACCTACATGTGGACCAGCGCGGTAGAAGACCGGCCGGAGACGACCGACCAGAAGGCAACTATTAGCCTGGTCTCCGAGAACCGTATGGGTGCCACTGGTGATGGGATGAATCTGCACGCGAAGTATGCTGATGATGCCGATATTATGGGGAAGTATGCCTTCAAGAGCGGCGAGTTCTACGCGTTGATTCCAGCCGGGGTCAAGGTCGATCTTGATTCCCTGCACGCAGGGCGCTTGTATTACTCAAGTGTTAAGGAGTCGAATAAGACGCCCGGTACTGGTCTTCGTGACCGTTTCCAGGCGATTGATCCCTCTTTCTATGAGGTAGAGACCATACCGAACTATGAAGATAGCGGGATGACCCTGCTTAAGGTGGCAATTAAGGGGCTGCCTGAAGAGGACCAGCCGTACCCTAATTCTCTGTACGGTAGCTATGACAGGCCAATGTTCCGCCTCTACGCCCAGTTCGATGTTATTAACAGCTACGGCAATATCCGCGATCGCGGAGCCGAGCTCGTGCAGACTGCTGCCTTCGTCGACACCGATGAGAACAGTGAATGGAACCCCGGCACACCGAATTTCGATGACGCGAACAATCCCGCGGCGTATCAGTACTACAAGCCACTGGCAGATGCATTGCGTGACGATGCTGGCAATACCGATCACTTCGGCATGGCTCAGCGCAAGCTGACCTTCAAGCCGATTTCGATCGCCGAGGCTGGTACCGAGGAGCAGGTACGCAATGTCGACCGTGGGGAGGACTGGGGAGCATCGGCCGACGGTCTCGTCAACCACCTCTACACGAGCACGAACTATCAGTACCGTCTCGCCTACTACCAGGAGAAGGCAGCCAAAGGCACAGGCGTTGTCTTCTACGACGTGCTGGACCAGGCAATGAAGCCGGATACCCCGGCCTCCCAGTGGCAGGGCAGTTTCCAGGGCGTGGACCTGTCTGCCATCGAGGGCAAGATCTCCGCGGGCAAGAGCGCAGCGAAGGACTACGCGAAGCCAGTCCTCTACTACGCGACTAGCGTGCCCTCCGAGATGGATGTCGACGATGACACGGTGTGGACTGTCTATCCCGAGGATGACTCGACGCTCGACAAGTCCACCGTCAAGGCCATCGCCATCGACGTTCGCAAGACCAAGGGTGGGGACGATTTCGTGGTTCCGGAGGCTTCCACGCTGGTGGCTTACGTCAACATGGCGACTCCATCTGATGATTCTCTTGATGGTAAGACTGCGACCAATGAGCATCTGGTGAAGGTCAAGAACTTCACCGGAAACGCCCCGGTGACTGACGCGATGGTGAGTGACCTGTACGCGGCGGCACAGATCACTTTGCACAAGGTGGATGTGGAGCTGACCAAGAGCTCTGATCCGGCTACGGGTACCCAGGTAACACCAGCCGAGGTGACAAACGTTGCCGGCACGCCTATTGCGTACACGCTCACGGTGGAGAACAAGGACGACGTCCTTGCCCTAACAGACCTCATACTTGAGGACACCATCCCGACCGGTCTTTCGATCAATGCTGAGGGCATCACGGTTTCCAGTTCGTTGCAGAATGCTGCTCCGGTTGATGCGCGTGTCAAGCGGACGATTGAGGGACAGAAGGTGACCTGGGAGATCGGTGAGATGCCGCTCGGAGAAAAACTCACTTTTACAATCCCGACTACACTCAGCAAAAAATTTGATGGTCTCCAGCGTTTTGAGAACACCGCATATCTCACGCAGGTCAATGGTATTGATGCTGAGATCTCTTCTGCGACGATGTACCACCAGACACAGCCGCTCATCACGGTTTCTGGTACGAAGACATGGTCGGATGCGGATAACCAGGATGGGAAGCGCCCCGAGCAGATCAAGGTGACGCTTCTTGCCGACGGTGTGAAGACAGATAAGACTGCGACAGTTAAAGCTGGTTCTGATGGCAAGTGGGTCTACAGTTTCACCGATATGAAGACCTACAGCAACGACGGTGCCAAGATCATTTACACGGTTGAAGAGGATTCTGTTACTGGCTACACGCCCACGTATGACGGCATGAATGTGACGAATACTCATACGCCGGAGAAGACCAGTATTGGTGTGTCGAAGGTGTGGGAGGATGCCGAGAATCAGGATGGTGTGCGCCCGGATTCTGTGACGGTCAAGTTGTTGGCTGACGGAAAGGATGCTGGGAAGGCTGTCCTCCTCAACGATGGCAACCAGTGGAAGGGGACGTTCAGCGATCTCGACAAGTATGCCGCAGGTAAGGAGATCTCCTACACGGTGGAAGAAGCCGGGGTCACTGACGGCAAATTTACTGCGACGAAGGATGGACGCTCCGGCATCTACTCGGTGGCAGTAAGCGGAGACGCAGCCTCGGGTTTCGTCGTGACGAATTCGCATACGCCGGAGACGGTTTCGGTTCCGGTGTCGAAGGTGTGGGTTGATAACGATGATGCGAAGGGTCTGCGCCCGGATTCGGTGACGGTCACGTTGTTGGCTGGTGGCGTGCCGGTTAAGGGTAAGACTCTTGACCTAACAGCCGGTGAGAATTGGGCGGGTTCGTTTACGGATTTGCCGAAGTTCAAGGCTGGCCAGGAGATCGCGTACACGATCTCTGAGGCACCGGTTGAGAACTATACGGCTTCGTATGGCGGGATTGCTGTTGATGGTTTGACGGTGACGAATACGATTATGGGCAAGGTATCAGTCGATGTGACTAAGGTGTGGTCTGGTATTGATGCTGATACTGCTCCTGGGGTTGTTGTTGAGCTTCTTGCTGATGGTGTGAAGGTTTCTGAGGCGAGGCTTGATGGGAATGCTGAGGGTGGTTCGTGGAGTCATACCTTTGCTGACCTTGATCAGTACAAGGGTGGTAAAGAGATTGTTTACACCGTTGTTGAGCAGGGTGTTCAGGATGGGAAGCTTTCGGCTGGTGGTCATGACTACACCGTGGGTGTGGTGAAGGCTGAGGGTTCGAACTCGTGGACCGTCACGAACACTCTCGACAACCCCGAGACATCGGTATCAGGTCAGAAGGTGTGGGACGATGCCGAGGATCAGGACGGTATTCGCCCTGAATCGATTGTCGTCGAACTGTTGGGGAACGACGAGCCTACGGGAAAGTACGTTGAAGTTTCCTCCGACGGCGAGGGTGTCTTCGAGTTCACGGGGTTGCCGACCTTCGATTCCAAGGGCAAGGAAATTACATACTCGGTCGATGAGGTTGTCGTGCCGGACGGCTACGAGAAGGCAGTGACTGGTGACGCAACCGAGGGCTTCACGATCACAAACAAGCATGAGTCTGCTGTTGTGAGTGTGCCTGTGTCGAAGGTGTGGGTTGATGCTGAGGATAAGGATGGTATTCGCCCGGGTTCGGTGACGTTCAAGCTCCTGGCTGATGGTGAAGATACTGGTAAGACTCTTACGGTGGATGCTCAACGTGAGTGGAAGGGTGTGTTTGAGGGGCTTGCCAAGTTCAAGGCCGGTAAGGAGATTGTGTACACGATTTCCGAGGTTCCGGTTGAGGGCTACACCTCTGAAGTTACTGGCAACGCGGCTGACGGCTTCGTCGTGACGAATACGCATGAGCCGAAGGTTGTGGTGAAGAAGAAGTTGCCGTTGACGGGTGCGAATGTGGTGTCGCTTGGTGCGTTGGCCATGGCTGTACTCGTGGGTGGTGTGGTGATTCTGCGTCGCCGTGAGGAGGCATGATCCGTGGGGATGTATGAGCTGCGCTAAGTATGCGTGGTGAGTAATGGGGTGGCCGGTCTTTTGGGACCGGCCACTTCTTGTATTCAATCCCTGTGCGTTGGGGCGGTATCCGGCTTTCTTATCGTTAAGTGGTGGCGTAATGGACACGGTGAAGCTCGCCCGGTCAGGTGCGCCAGACGGGAGTAACCTGCGCCAGGCCGCATCGGTTGCTGCGGGAGAAAGAACGAGAGGTGTGGTAGCTGCGGCGCGGTTGACGACGTAGACAATGCTGAATTTGTGGGAGAACGAACGAGGGGGTGTTAGCTGCGCCAGTTCGATACTTCGTCGTCTCAATGTGCAGGTGGCGCAGTGGACACCGGAATTCTCGCCCGGCAGGCTGCGCCGGATCGGTGTTGAGTGCGCCAGAACGCATGGATTTGGGTGTAGGGAAAGAGTGAGAGTCGTGTTATCTGCGCAAGGCCGCATCGATTGCTGCAGGAGAAAGAACGAGGGGTATGTTAGCTACGCCGGGCCGTGTGGCCAGGGAACTGAAGGTCGGTTTCAGTAAACGTGCCTCTCTGAATCAGGCCACTTAATTCGTTCAAATTTTAGTTGAATAACTAAATAGTTCAAGGTAAAAGCTATGATGTAGAGGCGTTTCCGCACCTCAGGCAATAAATAGAAACTATTACCTATTCGAGTCAATAAAGATGTAATGGAAGAAATTACAGTATGGTCTGCAAGACTAAAGATCTGTTTGCATGATCTATTGATTGTCTGCTCGGTTGTGAGAACACTTGGCTGACCTGCGCAAATTTGTGCCACGACCCGTATTTTTCCTTGCGATTTCGTTAAAATGTCTGTTGTTTGCGCTATTTATCCCGTATTACAATCCCTTATGAGAATGGTATTTCTACATGTTCACGCGTATGAGGAATGCTGTTTGTGCGAGTTAATTCCTTGAATGTCACTTCTTGTTGAAGATGTGACAAATACGTCCGTGTGGCTGTAGTCGTGCAGGAGGATCTGGTGGATAACCGAACGAAGTATCGGCGAGGGCTAGTAAGCTCCCTTGTTGCTGCGGCATTGGCATTTTCGATGGCGGCATTTGTTCCCGCCCACGCGTCAGATGAGGGCGATCAGCCCGTTACTGTAGCTTCAGAATCTGCTGTCCCAACCGCGAACGGGAATGCAGCGACCGAAGAAACATCGTCGTCGCAAACTTCTCAAGCGGCTTCGGCTTCTGAAGGAATGACGAACGATGAGGCCGCGACCGACGCACATGCAGTCCCGGTGCCGGCGGCCGCCCCTGTGTTGGCTCCAGCCGCAGCGGACGCACTTACCGAGGTGTGGGTATCTTCTGCGGGCAGCGACGACAACGATGGTTCGTCCGCTGATCAGGCGTTCGCGACGATGGCGAAGGCTCTTGCAGTTTCCGGAGTTACAACGATCAACGTGTCGGGCACGTTTAGCACGTGGCCGAGCGTGACGATCCCTAACGGTGTAACTCTCAAGATCGTGGGTGATACAGCAATCACCGGACCAACGAACACCAACGGAATCACGCTTGCCAACGGCGCAACATTGACGGCTGGTTCGAGCACGCTCACGACGACGGGCTTCAACGTTGCTCTCCAGATGAACGCTGGGGCAAAGCTCACGGACGGCACGTATGTCATGAGCGGCGGCAACCGTGCCCTCAACCTGGGTGGCGGTGTAATCGAGGGTTCTGCGGACCGGTCCAGCGTGGTCATTAACGCGACAGGCACGAGCGGCGCTGACTTCCAAGCTGGTTCAATTACGAACGCAACGATCACGGCGACGGCGACGACGAATGGTCCCGAGCACTATGCGCTTGCCCAAATGAAGAACGCCTCGCTGACAACCACCCAGACGTGGTATTACATCAACCCGGGCCGGACGTTCTCGCTCGATCACTCCGATCTCTATATCAACAAGGCGACGGCCGCACCCGCCTATCGCCAGGCGATCACATTTGGTAACGACCCGATCATCACGAACGGCTCGACGCTCACAGCCGACGGTGGACGCATCTCGGTTGCAGACGGCTCGAAGTCGTTTAACGTGACGAATGGCTCGAAGATCGTCATTAAGAACAGTATCGGCAGGGATTTGCTCGGACGCGATGGCGGAGGCCTCAACATTAACGCCACTGGCGCGAATGTCCGTTTTGTCGATTCGACGTTGGAGACGACGAATATCGACACCTATCCCTCATATGGCACGCGTGGAACTTCGTCTATTACTTTTGCAGGCAATAGCCAAGTGATCACTGATCACAAGAACAAGACCTACGACAACGGTGGTGCAGATCGTAGCACCGGTGGCTCGTATGTTGTTACGGGTGGTTCGTTCTACGTCACATACGATCCAAACTTCAATGCTGCCGTTACGACACCAACGAACGGTGAGCCTAACGGCAACGAGATGCTTTCATACTTCACGCTGGCGGATTCGTCGGTCAATTCTTTCAATCCGATCAACGCGAATGGTGAGCGCTACGAGTACAACGTCGCCAACGCTTCGCCGGATGGCAAGAAGTACGTTTTTGCGCCAGCGGCCAAGGTGTCGTTCAAGCTCAATAACGGCAACGCAAAATTCGCTGATGGTACGAGCGCCGACAAGGTCCAGAGTACGGTGCGCGGTTACAAGCTCGGTTTCGTTGAGGGGACATCCGATGTTGGGACGCCTACAGATCCGAATGTTGCGTTCCTCGGCTGGTTCTATAAGGATGCTGCGGGCGCTGAGCACGCCTTCGATTTTGCGAATACTGAGTTCACTGCTGATACCGATGTCTACGCCAAGTGGGATAGCAAGACCGTTATCTACCACAACGGCTCAGGTGTGGATTACATCCAGAGCGTCCCAGCTTCGGAAAATACGGTAAAGGCTTTGTCCTACGACGAAGTTGTGGCGCAGGAACCGAACTTCGTCGTCCCGGGTAAGACTTTCAATAAGTGGACAGAAGGATCCGCTGCGACGAGCAAGGAGATCCCTGCCGGTTCGACGCTGACATTTGCTGAGAATACGACACAGATTGATGTGTACGCGCAGTTCTCGACCGACAGCTACCGTGTGGCATTCTCGGCCAATGGCGGAACCTTTAGCGACGACAGCGTGTTCAAGAAGAATCCAGAGATCTTCACGATCGAGAAGGATCGTGTACTCGGTGGTGAGGTTGCCGTCGTGACGAAGGGCGCGACGTACAACCAGAAGCTCTCGGAGGTTCTTGGCAGTTTTGCGCGTGGTCAGATTACGCCAACTGCAACAGCGGCAACGAAGCCTGGATCGAAGCTAGGTGACACTGATCAATGGAATACGGCGAGCGATGGTACAGGTTCGCGCCTCCGCTTCGATGACACGAAGGTCTGGTTTTTCACAACCCCAGGTGCTGATCCCGAATTCACCGCGGATACCACTTACTACCTGATGTGGACACCGGACACGACCACGCCGATTGTCTCTCAGAAATTTGAGCTGAAGTCTGACTTGTGGGGTGATTCCCTGCCAGGTCAAAAGGATTCGACGTCGGCGTTGAAGGTCACTGCAGATGGTAAGGAGCCATTTAGTCTGACGGGCGTTGTGGACGTTTCTGGGATCAAGAAGCAAATGCTGGCGATCGAGAGCATGTTCCCGAACACGAAGCCTGCCGATATCACGCTCACGGATACGGCCTCTACTTTCACGGCAACGCTTGAGCTTCCTCGCGGCGTCAACGTTCCGGCGAACCTCACGAAGGAATCAGTAAGCGCTACGGGCCTTGGTGACCTTTTTGAAGTGAAGTCTGCTGTGGTGGAGGGCCAGAATGTCTCGGTCACATTCGGCCTGACGGAGGCATACACCAGCTATGAGGAACTCAAGGCTGCTGTAGGAGCAAGTGGCACTCAGACCGCCTTCCGCATGGCGGCAACGAGCCCAATTGCGGATCGGATTACGCTGACAGTTCCCGGCTTTACTTTGGCTAATACGCTGAAGAATGGCGACGAGCTCACTGTTACTGGAACGGTAGAAGGCACATTTGCTTCAGTTGCGAGCGCCGGATCGAAGATCCAGCGTTTTGATCTGACGTGGGCTGGTACGCAGGTTGCTGGGGGCAAGGATTACCGCGCCGTGGACGATTCCACCATTCAGCAGACGATCGTTGCGAAGGTGCCATACGAGGCTGATCTTCCATCCGACATGCTTGTCTATGTTCAGCCAGAGAATCCTGCGGTAGAGGATGCGACAAAGGCTGGCATTGATTCGACATCGAGTGCTCCGGCTGGCGTGTACCAGGGTTCCAAGATCAACCTGACAGGCACGATTGATGCGAGCGTCGTCAAGAACCAGATGGCCGGTATTGAGGCAATTTTCAATAACCCCGCCGACCTTGAGTCCATTAAGTTGTCGGATCTCTCGTCAAGCTTCACGGCTACGTTCACTGTTCCGGATGGACTCACGCTCCCGGCGCTCGCGCCGGCGGACGCGATTGCTGAGGGCTTTGCCGATACGTTTGCGGTGACGAGCGTCGAGGCCGCCGATCGCGTCGTGACGGTGACGTTCACTCTCAAGAGTGGTATCGAGAACTATAAGCAGCTCAAGGATGCCGTCTCCGCCCTTGGCGACACGATGAAGTTCACGGTTCCAGGTATTGCAGTCGATGCGGATGTCGCCGACGGAACCACGCTCACTACTGTGGGTACGGTTTCGGGAACATTCGACGCGGTGGCAACCTCCGCGGCTGGCACGGAAAAGGATTTCTCCTTCATCTGGACGGGTAAGCAGACGGAAGGCGGCAAAGATAAGAGCGCTCCAGATCTGAACACAATCCAGCTCACGCTTGCTACGCCAAACCCGATGGACCTGGATCTTCCTTCCGACATGCTTTCGGGCAAGGATAC
Organism: Arcanobacterium haemolyticum; assembly: GCA_021532125.1. GTDB lineage: Bacteria > Actinomycetota > Actinomycetes > Actinomycetales > Actinomycetaceae > Changpingibacter > Changpingibacter haemolyticus_A. Next base: position 9,550 of record JADYUX010000010.1, on the reverse strand, counting down.
TGAACACGAAGCCGTTTACCCCGCCTTTGCTGGATCAACGATTGGCCTCACAGGTGCTGTGAAGATCGACGGTATCAAGCAGCAGATGGCCGCAATTGAGCAGCAGTTCGGTAACCCGGATGGTTCGACGATCGCCGTGGACATCAAGAACTTTGGATTTACGGCGACGATGACTATGCCGGACGGCATGACGTTGCCCGCCGATCTCGATGCTGCCAAGGTGATCCCCGAGGGGATGGCCGAAACCTTCGAGGTGACAGCAGCGAAGGTCGAGGGCAAGACGGTGACGATCACCTTCGGCTTGAAGAATCTGACCAGCATCACGACGTACAAGCAACTCAAGGATGCTGTCTATGCGGCAGGTGTCGATAACGGCATGTGGCTCAAGGTGACAGTCCCAGGTGTCAAGCTCGCCGACGATCTCGCCGCTAATGCACAGCTCACCTCGGTGGGAACCGTCGCCGGAACGTTCAAGGCCACGGCGACATCGCAGGCCGGAACGACGAAGGCATTTTCCTTCCGATGGACGGGTCATCAGTGGGAGGATGGAAAGGACGCTACAACTCCTGCCGACGACGAGCGGATTACTTTCACGGTTAAGGTGCCGGGCGAGCCGCAACAGCTTGAGCTTCCTGGTGACATTCTTTCCGGTGGCGACACCGAGCACACGGCGATCTATCAGGTCTACCCTGGCCGCACACTCGGCCTTACAGGCGCCGTGAAGATCGACGGGATCAAGCAGCAGATGGCTGGCATTGAGACGAGCTTCGGCAACCCGGATGGTTCGTCGATCGCCGTGGACCTCACGGACTTCGGTTTCAGCGCAACACTGACTGTCCCTGATGGAATGACCTTGCCGGCAGATCTCGATATCACGAAGGTTATCCCTGAGGGGCTCGCCTCGACCTTCGTCGTCAATTCTGTCAAGGTTGAGGGCAAGTCCGTGACGATCACCTTCGCACTCGCGGATGCACTGACCGATCCGACGAGCGACACGTACATCGACACGTACGCAAAGCTCAAGGACGCCGTCGATGCCGCCGGTGCTGATAACGGCACATGGCTGCGTGTCACGATTCCGGGTGTCACGGTTGATGATTCGGTCCAGTCGGGCGAGCAACTCGTCGTCCGCGGTACCGTGGATGGACACTTCAAGGCGATCGCTCAATCGGCAGCAGGTACAACCAGGCCGTTCTCCTTCACATGGGCGGGGACCCAGTGGGCAGAAGGTAGGGACGCTGTCGCCGGAGCCGACGATTCGATCCGCTTCACGGCTGTGATTCCAGCGCCGTTTGAGTTGGGGCTCCCGGGTGATCTCCTCATCGGTTCGGATACGACGAAGGACGCGACGCCCGAAGTTGCGGCTGGACGTACAGTGGATCTCACTGGTGCTATCCAAACCACGGATATCAAGGCACAGATGGCTGGCATTGAGGCGAGCTTCGGCAACCCGGATGGTTCGACGATCGCTGTGGACATTAAGAACTTCGGGTTCACTGCCAAGCTGACCCTGCCTGAGGGCATGGCGTATCCGAAGGACTTTGGTACGGCAAATATCGTCGCCACCGACTTTGGAAGCGATTTCGATGTCACTGGCGTGAGCGTGGAAGGCCAAACTGCCACGGTGAGCTTTGCGCTCAAGGATGCTGCACGCATTGACACCTACGCCAAGCTCAAGGCCGCCGTCGATGCGACGGGCGAGTGGATGAAGGTGACATTTAAGGGGCTCGAAGTTGCAGGTGATCTCGCTGCAGGAACTACGCTCACGTCGGTGGGAACGGTGACGGGTGAGTTCGGAGCAGTTGCAACATCGGCGTCCGGCACGAGCCGAAACTTCCTCTTCACATGGAATGCGACGCAGTGGGCTGAAGGTAAGGACTTCCCAGCCACGGACGACGAAACGATTCAGCTCACTCTCAAGATTGCTGAGGGTACCGTCACGGTGACGTATGTGGATGAGGATGGCAACGAGATCGCCACGAGCGAGACGTTGACTGGTGCTGCTGGATCGGCTTACACCGCTGAGAAGAAGGCGATTGAGGGTTATACCTTCAAGGAGTTGGCGTCTGGTTCCGCACCGCTCGAAGGAACGTTTGGGGTTGATCCTCAGAAGGTGACGCTCGTGTATGTGAAGGATCCTGTTAAGGGTGCTGATGTTAGGGTCACGTATGTTGATGAGGCTGGTAATGAGATTGCCGACTCTGTGACGCTGACCGGTAATGTTGGTGAGTCTTATGCCTCTGAGCAGAAGGTGATTGAGGGTTACACGTTTAAGGGGATGGGTGAAGGCTCGGCTCCTGTTGCGGGTGAGTTCTTGGATACTGCTCAGACTGTGATCTACGTGTACGTGAAGAACGACGAGCCATCGACTCCTTCAACGGACGAACCTTCGACACCTGGCACGGACGAGCCGTCGACTCCGGGTACGGATGAGCCGAGCACGCCTGGTACTGGCGAATCGAGTGAACCGGGTGCTCCTGGTGCGACGACGAAGCCGGGTAAGCCCACGGGTAAGCTTCCGTTCTCGGGCGCTTCGGTGAGCACGCTTGCCGCACTCACTGTGGCTCTCACGGCTGGCGGCGTGTTTATCCTGCGCCGACGCAAGGAGGCATAAACATCGTGGCGGGGTTGCGGGAAAACTCGCAGCCCCGCCACCACATAACTAGTGCCAAGCCCAACGTTGGGTTTCATTTGGCGCATAATCTTCCGGTCACAAGCCGGTCATAATTCACGCAGAACTAGCAGGTCACGCAGCTAGTTCCCGCTATATCTCGATTGAGAAAGGTCTGCATCTCATGAGACGGCGACGCACCCTCGTAGGCGCCCTTCTGGCAGCGGCTTTGGCTGTCACGTCTTTGACTGGCCCGGCTTCGGGCGCCGATAACGATTCCCCAACGCCAAGCCCGACAGCTTCCGAAACGGCGACGAACGATCCCACAGATTCGTCGTCCCTAGACAATGGTGCTTCGGCGAGCGACGAAATGCCGGCTGTAGAGGAAAATCTCCGCGAGACGGATGCGGCGCAGAGTGAAGCTGTGGAATCAGGGCCGGAGGATAGAGCTGCCGCAGTTGTCACCGATCCTCTCATCGAAGCGACGATGCTTGGAACTGACAACGCAACGGTGATTGCGTCGCTCACGGAATCGGGAGCAGACGTCAGTATCAATCGAGGACAGCAAATCAACCTCCAGGTCCACGCCATATTCTCCTCAGCAACAGAGAAACGCGTGGAAATTGCTCTCAAACCCGGCGTCAAATATCGCGACGGTGCCTTCAACCTTGATCCGCTCCAAGGGTGGGTTCAAGAACTAAAAACTAATGGGCAGACTATCCCCGCAAAACAAACGGATGACTCGAAGAAACCATCCAAGATATACGATCTTACGATCGGCGATGGCACCCTCAGCTACGACTTCCAGGACACCACGCAGGAAGTCACTTTCATCGTTCCTCTTATGATGGATAAAGGGCTTGACGGTGCACTGTCCGTTTCTGACGCGATTACTGTCAAGCAGTCGTATGTACGCGAAGGCGAATCGCAAGTAGAAACGCTTGTGCGTGCATCGACCACATTGAAAAATCCTCGTACTTTTGCTTATCAGAGGATCAGAACTAATGTCACGAACCAGCTCAACGCCAATGGGAATATCCCTATCGGTATTGGCGACCCCAAGGCCTACAAAGTTACGTGGGAAGCAACTCCTAATGATGCGAGCGTGGCGCTTACGGAGGAGTACTCCATTGCGATTCTCGCTCCTGAAAAAGCAGAGTATCACGGCCTCGCAACCAAGCAGGGAGATAGGGACCTCAAAGATTCCGATCTCACGACCTACAACGCAGGCGAACACGTCACTCTGAGTGACGGCAGTGATTACATCGTTCCAGCCGGCAAAAAGCTGTACGTGTGGGAACGCAAAAACCTAGGAACAACCTTCGAATTTGATGGCAGCATTTTTGACCCCTCGTGGTCGTTCCCTGAAGCCGATTTCCCGATGGGAACCATCGCAACAATTGAACTGATCGACTCCCGCGTGAAGCTCCATAACCCATACGGGGATTCGTCGTACCTGAGTTATAGTGGCGCGAGGGGTAAGGTGAGTTACGAGATCGTCGAACCTCGTGAAGACGTCTATGTCAATACAACGATGTACGGTGATAAGAATAAGCCGGACTGGCCCCTCTGGGAAGGATATATTGCCGATAACAACGTTTTTCTTGGTGCCCCCGGTTACGAACACACCCAGGAACGTACATTCGGCTACTTCACCATCGGCAATCGAGGCACCGGTGATTCACGCGCCAAAACGATCATTATTGATTACGACGTCAACAACACAGGTGTCGGTGGCGTAACAGCTCAAGCTTTGCCGTTCCTTTCACATGATTACCACGATGCGAAGGCAACAAAGGTCACGGACTTCAAGGTGACGCTCTGGGATTCGAACACGAATACAACAAAGGAGTACACCTTCGATAACCCGCCGCAGCGTTTCCGCGTACAGACTCTCCTAGGGACAGGCAAACACGAGGGTATCTACCTCAAGCACATTGAGTACAAGGTCGATACGATCCCCGCAAAGACAGAATGGGTCTCCTACGAGAATAACGGCGGCTACGGAAATACAGGTCGAGAGAACCTACAAGCGCCGACAGTCAACTTCCCGTACTACGGTGTGGTGCGCAACAACACAGTGATCGAGAAAGGCAAGTGGGGCGACGATCCCTCGCTCTTCAAGACCCGTATCCGCATCGAAAATACCGGCCAAGAAGAACCCACCTGGCATCATCGAAATCAGGACGAATGGGATCTCAATAACGACGGTACAGCTGAGAAACTCAAGTATGAAGGCCGCTCCAAAGACCATGTGACCATCGGCGATACGTTCACCGCGTTCACTGGAAAGAGCTACATCAAAGGCCACGGCCCAACATACGGGTGGGAATCTGGAACTAATGATCCCCCAGTACGAGTTGAGTTGGGCAAGCAGGTCACGCAAGACCTCGTCTACTTCACACCAAAGTGGGATGGATCCGCACAAGGCATTCAGTCTTACAAAGCGGCCTACGTAGTTAGCCCCTATGGTTCGCCGATGTCCTTCTCGATGAGATACCGATCGGTAGCGTCAAAGCAGTCGTGGACAACAGGATTCCAGGGCGACGTATACACGCCAGCCGTTGGCCCAGAGGTATACACCGTTCCTGCCTCGGATTCCCTCAAGGCCGAGTATCCCAATGCAGTCGTCTACAAGCTCGACTTCTCGAAGCTGACGAGCGAACAGGACAAGTTCGACACTCGTGCCTTCGGCCCGAGCCTCTACTGGGGCGAAGCCCAGTCACAGGTTCCCTATTCCATCAATGATGCATTCTGGGGTTACACCGGCATACCTATCATCAGGATGTCGTACACCTCAGACTCCACGAAGGATAAGCCAGGATCTGTCGGGTGGTGGCTCTGGTACGAATTCGATACCGACACCGAAGAAGAGCTCGTCTACGGCGATGGAATGGCGAAAGATAAGTGGGATCTCAACGGCGATGGCTCGACCGACGATATGTTCGGCACCCCACGTGGGAAGATTGAGATCAATGCGCCAACCGACGTCGTCGTCCAATCTGCGGCGAAGATGGCAACTCAGCCAGACTCGCGCTACATCACCTACGACGGCCAGTCCAAGACGGAAATCGGCGCAAACTCGACAGTTGATTACCGTCTCGTCGCAACGAATCCCACGCTCTCCGATGTCAATGGGTTTACGATCTACTGGCCTGTCCCAAAGAAGGATCAGTACTGGGGTCAAGCGCTAGAACCCAATATCGACGGAAAGAAACATCCCTTCGAGTTCGATATGTTCTTGAGCGGTGGGGTGAAGTCGCAGTTACCTGCGGGATACACCGTCTGGTACGCGAAGAACGCCACGCCCACAAGCGATGCCCTCAAGTGGGATGGCTTCACGTGGACGGAGGAAAAGGACACCGCTTCCTGGACACAGGAAGACTGGGATGCCGTGAACTTCGTCCGGATCAGCTCGCCGGCAGATTCTGCTTTCGCTGCAGGCTCCAACGAGACATTCCTCTTCAACATGCGGCTCCGAGATATTAGCGACGAGGAGTACGCGAAGAAGCTCCTCAACGTCATGGCCCCGGCCTACCTGCGCGACCTCGGCTCCGGCAAGGGCTACCGTTACGGGCAGCCCGTCGCCATGACCGTGCTCGCTGGCATTGTGAGCGGAACTGTGTGGGAAGATCTCGATAACGATTCCGTGATGGACCCCGATGAGCCCAAGCTACAAGGTCTCAAACTTGAGCTCGTCGACGAAGCCAACAACGTCGTCGATACCGCTATCTCCGAAAGCGACGGAAAGTACACGTTCAAGGGACTACGTGCCGAAGCTGAGGACCTCGCGTTCAAGAGTTTCTACGTCAAGGCATACCGCCCTGCCGAGTACACCGACAACGGCATTACACACAATGCACGTTTCGCTCAGGCACTCACGGAAGATAAAGGCGACATGCGGCTCACCGCAACGAACCCCACAGATGCCTACGCGCTTTCCGAGCTTGTGACACCGTCGCAAATCACGGTCGAACCGACCGACGAACCCGGTGATACACCAAGCACGGAATCAGTTGGGGAAGACCGTGCAGCAGCTCCGAGTGTTACTCTGGCATTCCGACAGGACGTTGGTATTGTTCCCGCGCGGTCCGTTCAAGTGACAAAGACCTGGGCAGCAGAAACAAACGAAGCGACGAAGGTGCCGGTATCGGTAGGCCTTCTGGCTGGTAGCGCTACAGCCGTCGACCTCAATGGTGCTTCCGTGGCGCCAGCGACGCTCAACGCGGATGGACAGTGGACTGCAACGTTCACGAACCTTCCCGTCAACAACGCGACGACGAACGAAGAAATCCAGTACACTGCAGCCGAAAATCCAGTACCAGATGGCTTCACAGCCGCGGTCAGCGGAAACATGGCTGAAGGGCTCGTCGTGACGAATACACCGAATATCTCGGTGAACGTGACGAAAGCATGGAACGATGCCGACAATCAAGACGGCAAGCGTGCTTCCTCCGTCTCCGTCAAGCTCAAAGCTGATGGGGAGGATGTAGCTGGCAAAACCATCACGCTGAGTGGTGACAACAACTGGACCGGCTCCTTCACCGACCTTCCCAAGCAGAAGGACGGACGCGATATTGCCTACACCATTGAGGAAACGGACGTACCTGCCGGGTATACGGCCGCGGTGACGGGTGATGCAGCCTCGGGTTTCGTCGTAACGAATACGCATGAGGTTGAGAAGACCAGTGTTGATGTGTCGAAGGTGTGGGAGGATGCCGAGAACCAGGATGGTGTTCGCCCTGGGTCGGTGACGGTCAAGTTGTTGGCTGACGGAGAGGACGCCGGAAAGACTGTCGTCCTTAACGAAGCTAATAAGTGGAAGGGAACGTTTAGCGATCTCGACAAGTATGCCAGCGGTACAGAGGTGGCGTACACCGTTGAGGAAACGGACGTGCCTGCCGGGTATACGGCCGCGGTGACTGGTGACGCCAAGGCGGGCTTCGTCGTGACGAATACGCATACACCTGCTGTTCGTGCGATTAGCGTGACGAAGGCCTGGGATGATGCGAATAATCAGGACAATATGCGGCCTAGTTCGGTATCTGTGCAGCTTTTCGCCGACGGTGAGGCTGTGACGGCTCAGCCCGTGCTCCTTGACGCTTCAAACAACTGGACAACGGTGTTTGCCGATGTGCCCGTGAATAAGGCGGGCAAGCCGATTGCATACACCGTTGTTGAGAGTGACGTTCCCGAGTACACATCGAACGCTACGCAAAGCTCGCCGCTCGCAGTTCCCGCTGGTGGCGACGTGACCGTGACAGTGACGAATTCGCATACGCCGGTGGTGGTTTCGGTTCCGGTGTCGAAGGTGTGGGTTGATAACGATGATGCGAAGGGTTTGCGCCCGACATCGGTGACGGTGCAGCTGAAGGCTGATGGTGTGTCGGTTGAGGGTAAGACTCTTGACCTAACAGCCGGTGAGAATTGGGCGGGTTCGTTTACGGATTTGCCGAAGTTCAAGGCTGGTGAAGTTGGTCAGGAAGTTGTCTACTCGGTTGAGGAAGCTGAGGTTGAACACTATACGGCTTCGTATAGCGGGAATGCTGCTGATGGTTTGACGGTGACGAACACGATTACCGGTCAGACGAGTGTTGCCGTGACTAAGGCGTGGTCTGGTGTTGATGCTGATGCTGCTCCTGGGGTTGTTGTTGAGCTTCTTGCTGATGGTGTGAAGGTTTCTGAGGCGAGGCTTGATGGGAATGCTGAGGGTGGTTCGTGGAGTCATACCTTTGCTGACCTTGACCAGTACAAGGGTGGTAAAGAGATTGTTTACACCGTTGTTGAGCAGGGTGTTCAGGATGGGAAGCTTTCGGCTGGTGGTCATGACTACACCGTGGGTGTGGTGAAGGCTGAAGGTTCGAACTCATGGACCGTCACGAACACACTTGTGAACCCTGAGGTGAGAGTTCCTGTCACTAAGGTATGGGATGACGCTGATAACCAGGACGGCATCCGGCCCGATTCGGTGAAGGTGAAGCTCCTCGCTACACATGAGGGCGGCGAGGACGCTCATGATGCTGTTGATCTCGATAGTGTGCCGGTTGTGCCGCTTGTTGTGACAAGCGAAAGCGACTGGGCAGGAGAATTCACAAACCTTCCTATGTATGACTCGAAGGGACGAGTACTGACCTACTCGATCGTTGAGAATGATGTGGAAGGTTATGAGGCCGCGATCGACATCAGTGATGAGGGCATCACGGTGACGAATACGCATGAGCCGGATGTCATGACGATTCCCGTATCGAAGAAGTGGGAGGACGCTGATGACAAGGACCGGATTCGCCCCAGTTCGGTGACCGTCAAGCTCATCGCAAATGGTGTGCCAACAGGTAAAGAACTCACGCTCGATGCCAAGAATGCGTGGGCGGGTTCATTCGACGAAGTTGCTGTCAACGATAACGGCAAAGAGATTGAGTATTCGATCGAAGAAGTTACCGTTGAGGGCTACACCTCTGAAGTTACTGGCAACCCGGCCGACGGCTTCGTCGTGACGAATACGCATGAGCCGAAGGTTGTGGTGAAGAAGAAATTGCCGTTGACGGGTGCGAATGTGGTAACGCTCGGTGCGTTGGCCATGGCTGTACTCGTGGGTGGCGTGGTGATTCTGCGTCGTCGTGAGGAGGCATGATCCGTGAGGATGTATGAGCTGCGCTAAGTATGCGCGGTGAGTAATGGGGTGGCCGGTCTTTCGAGACCGGCCACTTCTTGTATTCAATCCCTGTGCGTTGGGGTGGTATCCGGCTTTCTTATCGTTAAGTGGTGGTGCAGTGGACACCGTGCAACTCGCCCGGTCAGGTGCGCCAGGCCGCATCGGTTGCTGCGAGAGAAAGAGCGAGGGGTGTGGTAGCTGCTCTGCAGTGATACTTCGTCGTCTCAATGTGCAGGTGGCGCAGTGGGCACTGTGAAACTCGCTCGGTCAGGTGTGCCGGATGGGTG